>CAWUIJ010000024.1:0-29863 GCA_963922235.1 uncultured Parvularcula sp.
TTTTGGTTTCGATGTTGAGCTGACCTTTCAAACCAGCCGCGCGGTGGACGCCAATGTCTTTCCATTCCTCCGACATCGACATGCGCAGGAGGGCACTTCGCTCTGGGTAGAGAGCAACAGCAACTTCGTCCCAGAGCTCTTCAACCTCGCCGACCGGTAAGAAGGTCACATCGGCAGCAAAAATCATCTGGCCTCCGAATTTTTTTAGAAGTCCAATGACCGATTTGCCATAGATTTCATAGGCCTCTCGACCGGTGAGATCGGTCTCTCTTCCGTCTTCGTACTCAGCCTTATCTTTGAACTTCAGAAGATTAACCATGAAGATGGGCCCGTCGGGACCTGGCTTCATCATCTCTTCCATTTGCGATTTTGATGTGGGCCCTAAGGCGTTTTTGACGTCCATCCCGTGTTGTCCCTCTCTCATTTTTTTTCTTGGTCTGGCTATGCGTAGCAAGCTGATTGAGTTGCCGATACGTCCCGGAAGCGTATCCAACAGCTTGGCTCTCGTCATCGCGAACGTCAGCATAAGGCTTTGAACGCTTCGTCAGTTTTGTCGGTTCTTAAGAGTGCGAGCGGCCTGGTTCACTTTTTGGGCGGTGAGCAAACCGACACTCAAAGAAGCCTGGCGCTTGGTTCCATGATCACACTTTAGGCAGGTTTGTCGAAATGAGCCTTCTGCGATCAGTTTTGCCGGTCGTGCGCTCGACAACCTGGATAGCGCATGGAAAATGGCATAAGTTCGGTCAATTTCTCGCCCGATTGGTGATGCTGCGAGCTCGACCTTTCTGCTTCGAAAGCTTGGTAAACATTAGGAATTTGGGATTGCCTCCTTGACAAGATCACATTTTCGATCATTCTATTGTCAGGTGGAATGACAATACACGAAGTCGTTTTCTGTCTCGTGGGTTTCGTCACTTCTACCGTTTCTTTGTCCCGGCCGCTGGAGTCTCCCCTCCGACGTTGTCAAGACGCCAGTGGTTTTAACTCGGACGGCAGATTCGTCTGCCGTCCGCTTTTTTTGGGGGCGTGTCCTTAAAAAGAGATCAGTAAGCAAACTTTGTACATAGCCGATTGGCCCAACGCGGTTCAGCAGTTCGGCCTGCCCTCACTGCACCTGATCGATCGCTTCCCGCATCAATTCCGCTTGTGTCTCGAAAGCTTCTGTGCCGGGGGCGATAAGTTCGACGTGGCCAGCATTTTCGATTTCTCGGTAGGTCGCTTGACCACCCGCATCTCGGACGATGGCCGTGAAGGCGGATCCCAAAGCGGGTGGAGCGATCCGGTCCAGCGATCCATTCACGCTTATGATATGCGCATTCGGGGGTAAAAGCTCCGCAGGCGATGTATCACTGAAGGGATTGGGGCGATCATTGCTTGGTACACCGATCAGGTCTTCGGCGATATCTGCGAGGCAGCTGGTTAGAGTCACAGGCTCGGACGCTTGCAGATCCGCAAGCCCACCAGAATTGATCACAGTGTCGATGGGGAACGGTTCCGCTTCGAAGAGCGGACTGCCTTCCGAAAGACTTCCGCGCGTGGCGGCCCAAACGGCCAAGTGTCCGCCTGCAGAGTGGCCGAAAGCGACAACGTGGTCGGTGTCGAGGTTGAAGGCAGGATCGGCATCAACGAGCGCGTCGATGGCCCCTGAGACATCCAGAAATGTCCCTGGATAACCGCCGCCGACCTCGTCAACGCCGCGATACTCAATGTTCCACACAGCCAGGCCTCGGCTGCGAAGGTCTTCTGCTGCATAATTCATCAGTGTGCGATCGGCGATGGTCTTCTGCCAGCATCCGCCATGGATCATGAGAATCACCGGATGCGGGCCTTCGCCATCTGGCAGCCAAAGATCGATCACCCCTGCATCACCCTCCCTATAACGAATGGTGGTGGTGGGTGAGGGCAAAGGACGCGATGTGAGATCAGGCCATGACATGATGGCAGGCTGAGCGGCCTCTTGCTGCGGTTGATCCGCGTCGGCGCAGGCCGCGACAGCAAGCATCCCAAGACTGATCAATCCCCAGCGCAGCGTCATCATGCTTCTCCCTTTGGTCCGAGCCTAGGGGGCCTCAAGCCTTCTGTCAGCTTCTTGCTGGTCTTCTCCAGGGCCGTCCTGCAAAGAGTGGCCATGACGACCCTGCCTATCCCGAATTCGCGCGAGGACGCCAAAGCCCTCGATCGATCCGACCCTCTTGCTGATGCCCGGGATGCCTTTCTGCTCCCTAAAGGGATCACTTACCTGGTTGGCCATTCCCTAGGCCCTGCCACCCAATCAGCGACAGCGCGGATTGAGCAAACGGCTCAAGAGGAATGGGCTCAGGGGCTCGTTGGGTCTTGGAACACCGCTGACTGGATCCATCATCCTCACACCCTCGGTGACCGGATTGCCCCGTTGATTGGAGCAGAAGCAGGGGAGGTGGCTGTCTGTGACAGCGTGTCGGTGAACCTCTTTAAGCTTGCGGCTGCCGTTCTTCCTCTGGCGCGTGACAAGACGCTCTTTGTCGAAGATGACGAGTTTCCCACGGATCAATACGTGGCTGAGGGGCTCGCTGGTTTGATCAGCCAACCGATGCTGCGCGTCAGTCGCGAGGGTAGCCTCGATGCACTCCAATCAGGTGGCGTACTGATCAAAAGCGTTGTGAGCTATCGCGATGGTTTGATTGCCGATATGCGCGCCTATGAGGAAGCGGCCGCGAAGACAGGCGGCGTTGTTATCTGGGATCTTAGCCATGCAGTGGGTGTGGTGCATGTATCACTCAAAGACGTGGGCGTGCGTTTCGCAACGGGGTGTACATACAAATATCTCAATGGGGGACCAGGCGCACCCTCTTTCCTCTTTGTCCAGAAGGAAGCGGCCTCGCTTCTTTCCAATCCCATTCCTGGTTGGCTGGGACACAAAGAGCCCTTTGTCTTCTCTCCCTATTATGAGCCTGCGGAAGGTGTTCAGCGCTTTGTGGCGGGAACCCCGGGGATTCTCTCCTGCGCTGCGCTCTCGGGGGCGCTCGATGTGTTTGAAGGACGGCGTTTCTCAGATCTTCATGAGAAAGCCGGTCGTCTTGGCGATCTTTGCATCGTCCGGTCGCAAGCGCTCGGTCTTGATGTCCGTTCGCCAGAGGATCGTCATAGGCGGGGCGGTCATGTCAGCCTCGGGCATGAAGCGGGCTATCCGATCGTCCGTGCGCTTGCCGAGCGCGGCATCCAGGCGGACTTCCGAACACCAGACACCATCCGGTTTGGGTTTTCGCCACTCTTTCTCCGCTATGTCGATGTCTGGGATACGATGGATGCGCTGGCTGAGATCGTGCGTGATCGGCTTTGGGACGAGCCCAGGTTTCACGTTCGCGCGAAAGTGACCTGATGCGTTTTTGAGCTGCTGCTCACCGGGGTTCATCCGGTTTTCGCCTCCGCTTATGCTTTTCAAAACTCGACACTTGGAGCCCAAATGGCCGCTGCATTGACCCGCCCGCAACCCGCTGACATCGACGCTTTCTGGCTGGAAGAGGCCGTGCGTCTTGATTGGATCAAGCCGCCGACCAAGGCATCCGACGTGTCGTGGAATGAAGCGGACTTTCGGATCAAGTGGTTCGAAGACGGTGTCCTCAACGCCAGTGTCCAATGCCTGGATCGTCATCTTCAGGACAAAGGGGATAAAGTCGCAATCCTTTGGGAAGGCGATGATCCTTCCGTCAGTCTCAAGATCACTTATCGCGAAGCCCATGCTGAAGTCTGCCGTATGGCGAACGTCCTCAAGGCGCGCGGCGTGACCAAGGGTGATCGCGTGATCCTCTATATGCCGATGGTGCCCGAGGCGGCTTATGCGATGCTGGCTTGCGCGCGGATCGGCGCGATCCATTCTGTCGTGTTCGGTGGGTTCAGCCCAGAGGCCTTGGCAAGCAGGATCGAGGATTGCGGCGCGACAGCGGTCATCACTGCTGATGAAGGACGGCGCGGCGGCAAGACGGTACCGCTTAAAGCCAATGTCGATGCGGCGATTGAGCGAGCCGGGGCAGCGGGTGACGCTGTGCGGCTCGTCCTGATGGTCGAGGTGACCGGCGGCGAGGTGGAGGTCCATCATGGCCGAGATATCTGGTGGCATGACGGGCGCGATGACGTCTCGCCAGAATGCGCGCCGGAGTCGATGAAGGCCGAGGACCCGCTATTCATTCTTTATACGTCGGGTTCGACGGGTAAGCCCAAAGGTGTCGTTCATTCAACCGCTGGCTATATGCTCTATGCCGCCTATACCCATGAAAAGGTCTTTGGTGTCGAGGATGATGAGATTTATTGGTGCACAGCCGACGTAGGCTGGGTCACGGGGCATAGCTACATCGTCTACGGACCACTCGCTAATGGCGTCACCACACTGATGTTCGAAGGCGTCCCGACCTATCCCGATGCCTCGCGGATGTGGCAGGTTGTCGATAAGCATCAGGTCGCGCAGCTTTATACAGCGCCAACAGCTATCCGCGCATTGATGCGCGAAGGTGATGCGCCAGTGAAGGCCACCAGTCGTGCATCGCTTAAGTTATTGGGGACCGTGGGTGAACCGATCAATCCCGAAGCTTGGCGCTGGTACCATGATGTGGTGGGCGAGGGCCGCTGCCCTATCGTGGACACCTGGTGGCAGACGGAGACAGGCGGTGTGCTGATCTCACCTTTGCCGACCGATCCTATGACCAAACCCGGAGCGGCGACGCAGCCGATGCCCGGTATCGCTGCGGCTCTGGTTGATGCCGAAGGCGTGCTTCTCGACGGTGCTACGGACGGTAACCTGATCCTCACCCAAAGCTGGCCGGGTCAGGCGCGGACGGTTTGGGGTGATCCCCAGCGCTTCATTGATACCTATTTCAAGACCTATCCCGGCAGGTATTTCACCGGAGACGGTGCGCGCCGGGACGAAGAGGGCGATTACTGGATCACGGGCCGGGTCGATGATGTTCTCAATGTCAGTGGCCACCGTATGGGAACAGCTGAGATTGAGAGTGCGCTCGTGGCGCATGATGCTGTCGCTGAGGCTGCTGTTGTGGGGTACCCGCACGATATCAAAGGGCAGGGCGTTCATTGCTACGTGCTTTTGAAGCAAGGCATCGAAGCCAGTGATGCACTCGCGAAAGAGCTCCAATCCCACGTGCGCCAAGAAATTGGCCCAGTTGCCACGCCCGACCGCGTGCAGCTCGCGCCGGGCCTTCCCAAAACGCGCTCTGGCAAAATCATGCGAAGGATCTTGCGTAAGATCGCGGAAGGGCAGCCTGATCAGTTGGGTGATACCTCAACCCTGGCGGAACCACAGGTCGTGGACAGCCTCATCGAAGGAGCAAAGGGGTTTTCACCC
Source organism: uncultured Parvularcula sp. (assembly GCA_963922235.1). Lineage (GTDB taxonomy): Bacteria > Pseudomonadota > Alphaproteobacteria > Caulobacterales > Parvularculaceae > Parvularcula. The sequence goes on from CAWUIJ010000024.1 coordinate 5,333, forward strand.
GGCGCTTGAATGCGCCATCTCAAGGCAGATGGCCATCAGCTCCTCCGTATCAAAAGGTTTACGATGATAGACTGTAGCCGGCGCATTGTGGACGGAAGACGACGGCAGAGACGATAGAACGACGAGAGGTATGTTTCTCGTCTCTTCATACTGTTTGAGCTCCATGACGAGCGATTCAGCAGCCATCAAAGGGAGATCTCGGTCGACGATGGTGAGGTGCGGAGGATTGTTCCAAATCGACGCTATGGCGGCAATGCCGTCCCTCGCCATCTCCACCTTAAAGCCGCGCCGCGTGAGCTCTGCATAGAGAAGATCAGCGATATCGGGGTCATCTTCGACGATCACGATACGCCCTTTGAACTTTCTTCGACTGGGCCAAAGGAAGGAAACATTGGCACCCCACAACCCACTTTTTTTTGCCCGGCCAAGCGGAGACTGTTTGGCATCCTCTATCGCTGCAGTCAGGGAGATAAGCGCAAGTCGCAGCATGTCCCTATCGGGTGAGCCTATCAGAACACGGCGCGCAGCGTCTTCTGCGGCAAAGGCTGCTGCGCTGAGGTGATGAAAGCCAAACGTTCCGCCTGATCCGGACAGTCGGTGTGCGCATTCTTTGAGCTCTTGGATCCGCTTCGCCTCAACATCACCTTCTTCAAGAGATCGTTTCAGATCGTGGAGCGATGGCGCCACCGAATCAAGGCGCTCGACATAGCGCTGCCTCAGTCGGTCAAAGGATGGAGCCATGAGCGCCATCTCGAGGAGACCCATACTCGCGCATAGCGAGCTTTTGAAAATATTGGCTTAAGATCAATGTCATTCCCAGCGTTCAAGGCGGCAGCGTGCACAAGCCCGCTCCATTGAAACGATCTGGCTGAATTCTCAGTGAAGGGAGATGGCTGATTTTCTCTCACCAGCGCTTCGGCAACTTGAATGAGAGGCCTAACGTAGCGTCAACCCTATCGACCTATGGTTGCAGCAGAGAGCTGACTGACGGGGTCAGCCGCGTGCAGGATGCGACCGATGCTGACAGTTCTCGCAGTGCTTCTTTTCGTAGGCGCCTCCTTAGGGCTCGTTGCATGGATCACCTTCCAGTCAGAGCGCGAGCGCTTGAAAGATGATCACTATGAACACTGTGCCGCGCAAGCCGGAATGATGGGTGCCGCAGCCCAGGAATTGCGGCAGCCTCTCAATGCAATCGTTGGTTTGGTCAGTGCACTTCAAACCACCTTACGAAAGGCGGCGCTCGATCACGATGGAGTGACAGAAAAGCTCGACACATCACTGCGTGAACTGAATGAAGCCTTGCTCCGTACGCTTGAGGTTTTCGATCTGTCGCAGGAGGCTGATGAGTTCGACTTTGAGCCCGTCGATGTTCGGACGGAGCTTAAGGCCCTTATCCGAAAAAGAAACAAAGCGCTTCTCAAGGCGCAATCGACGGTCAAGATTGTGGCTGGCTATATTCCTGAGATTTGGGTCGAAACGGAGCTCGAACAGTTCCAGTCGTGTGTTGGCGTGATGCTTGACCAGGCCCTCGCGCAAACAAAGGAAGGGACAGTTCGTGTCTCCTTCGGTGCCGAAGAACAAGCTGATGGCATGGTACGCCTTGCCATTGCTGTGAAAGACAATGGGCGCGGCATGGATCAACGCCGTGCACGCACTTACTTCAGTCCTGCGCGTTACGAAGACAATCCCGAGCTGAGGGGCGCGCCTGCAGCGATGTTGTCCCTCAACCTCGCTGCGCGTTCAGCTCAGCGTCTAGGTGGCTCGATGATTGCGAAAAGTGCTGTGGGTGTGGGGACGACCTTTGTTTTCACCGTCAAAGCGCGTTCCTGTGAGGCTTTGGAGGACGAACCGTTCAATCGTGTCTCGCCGTCATCCAATGACGAAACCCCAAAATTCGAAGAATTGTCCGTGCTCCTTGTTGATGACAATGAGATCAATCTCTTCGTGCTCCAAGAGTTCATCATGCCCCTAGGCTTTGGCCGTGTGGTCACAGCAGATGGCGGCCAAAAAGCGATCGATCGCGCGTCCGCTGAGCCTTTCGACTTGATCTTGATGGATCTAGCGATGCCCGAGGTTGATGGATTGGCTGCAGCTGCGCGTATACGGAAGGGTGGCCCAAGCGAGTCGGCGCCCATCATTGCTGTATCGGGTATGCCGATGCTGGCTGATGATCCTCAATTGAGGGAAGCCGGAATTGATGGATTTGTGCCTAAACCCATCAATAATGGTGACCTTCTCGCGGCGATCCTGAAGGCCCTACCCGATATTGTTCGCCATGCGGAAGAGCGTGCTGAGACAGATCATGAAGTCTCAGCTCACCCCTTGAGGCTCGCGGCAGGTTAAGCGACTGCTGCCTTCGCGGCTTTGTATTCCTCAGCCAGCTGATTGACGTAGTCAGCGATTGGTCTGACTGATTTGACACTGCCAACGCCTTGTCCGGCGCCCCAAATGTCCTTCCAGACCTTTGCGGACGACTCGCCGCCAGACTTGAAGTTCATGGTTGAGAGATCGCCTTCAGGGATATTCTTCGGATCCATGCCAGCAGCTTCGATCGATGGGCCGAGATAGTTTCCGTGCACACCGGAGAAGTAGTTGGTGTACACGATATCTTCCATCGATCCTTCGACGATGCCGGTCTTGTAGGGATCAGGTGCGTTGGCTTCGTCCGTGGCGATAAACGCCGTGCCGATATAGCCTGCGTCTGCACCCATAGCCTGCGCCGCAAGAACGCCGCGTCCGGTCGACATTGATCCTGAGAGAAGGATCGGACCGTCGAACCATTCCCGAACCTCCTCAACGAGAGCGAACGGGGAAAGCGTGCCGGCGTGACCGCCAGCGCCTGCGGCGACCAAGATCAGGCCGTCAGCACCCTTCTCAACGGCCTTTTTAGCGAAGGTGTTGTTGATCACGTCGTGGAAGCAGATGCCGCCATAGCTTTGGGTGGCTTCGAAGACCTCTGGGCGAGCGCCGAGGGAGGTGATGGCGATCGGTACCTGGTGCTTCACCGTCACTTCGAGGTCGTGCATCAGCCGGTCATTGGAGCGGTGGACAATGTGGTTCACAGCGAAGGGCCTGCCGGCCTCTTTGATCTCGTCGAGCCACTCGGTGAGGGCTTCGGCTGGCCGTGCATTGAGGGCAGGGAACGAGCCGACGATGCCTGCTTCACACTCCGCGCGAACCAGCTTGGGGCCGGAGACGATAAACATCGGCGCAGCCACAACGGGCAGGGCCATTGTCGACATCATCTCGTTGAAAAACGCGCGCGCTTCCTTTGGGCTTCTTTTTGCCATGGGTCAGAGCTCCTGATTGTTGGCTCTGTCCTCGTGGCTTTGGCTCCTTGGGGCAAGACCCAGAGCCCCTTGTGCGGCATGGTGCCCGCGAGCTTGTGAACAGCATTTCTGATCTTCACGTGGCCCTCATCAGTATCTGTTGGATATTGACGAGATGGCGACTGTGAGCTAGCCGCCGCCCTTCACTGAGGCGCCAGAACCTCGGGTCAAAAAGGCAAGTTCATCAAACTTAGCGGAGCAAAGCTATGAATTACGCAGTCATCAAGACTGGCGGCAAACAGTACCGCGTGAAATCGGGCGACGTCATCAATGTCGAGAAGCTCGATGGCGAAGCTGGCGACACAGTGAAACTCGAAGAAGTCCTGATGCTAGGCGGCGACGATGTGAAAGTCGGCGCTCCTCTCATCGAAGGTGCTTCCGTCGATGCTGAAATCGTTGAGCAAACACGCGCACCGAAGATCATTGTCTTCAAAAAGCGCCGTCGCCAGAACTACCGTCGTAAAAAGGGTCATCGCCAAGAGATGACGACCCTCAAGATCAACACCATCAACGCGTAACCCGCGCGAAGGAGCATTTGAGATGGCACATAAAAAAGCAGGCGGCTCCTCGCGGAACGGTCGCGATTCTGAGTCCAAACGCCTTGGCGTGAAAAAATACGGCGGCGAAGCTGTCATTCCTGGCAACATCATCATCCGCCAGCGCGGCACGAAGGTGAAACCGGGCACAGGCGTCGGTCTTGGCAAAGACCACACCATCTTCGCGAAGATCGCAGGCCACGTGAAGTTCCGCACGACAACTGGCGACCGCAAGGTTGTCTCTGTCGAGCCGGCGAAAGCTGCAGAGTAACAGCCGGCCGTCGTCCGGCGGAAAGCCGAACGGGCCATGCCGCATACGATCAGAACAGAGAATTTGGTTCTTCGACCAGCAGGCCTGCGCGGCGCGCGGGCCTTTTGGCATGAAGTGCGCGACTGGGATGTCATGCGCCGAACGAGCGCTTGGCCCTATCCGCTGTCTTATGCCCAGTGCACCTTCATGATGCGAAAGGTCTGGGATGAAGCGCAAGGCGCCCACGTCTTTTTCATTGTTCATGACAGTGTACCGACGGGATCGATCGGCCTCCACTGTGATGGGGAGGGTTCGTACTGGATTGGCTATATGCTTGGCCGGCAGCATTGGGGCCGGGGTTTTGCAAGTGAGGCTGTGGCCGGTATGCTGAAGTTTGGGTTTGGTCCTCTTAGGGCCGAGCATATCTGGGCTCATGTGGCGGTTGATAATCCTGGCTCGATCAGAGTTCTGCGCAAGCAAGGTTTTGTGCAAAGGCCGGGTTATGATTGGTCATTCTCGCGCGCGCATCAGGCAGATATCAGGTGCCTGACTTTTGATCTAACACGGACGGAGTTTCGGCCATGAAATTCCTTGATCGGACAAAAATCTACGTGAAGGCGGGAGATGGCGGTAACGGTGCCGCCAGTTTCCGTCGCGAGAAGTACATTGAGTTTGGTGGCCCTGATGGCGGCGATGGTGGGCGCGGCGGACATGTGATCGCGCGGGCCACCGACAGTCTCAACACCTTGATCGACTATCGCTATCAGCAGCACTTCAAGGCACAGAACGGCAAAGGCGGGGCGGGCCGCCAGCGCACCGGTGCGGGCGGTGATGACATCGTCGTCGATGTCCCAACGGGTACGGAGATCTATGAAGAAGACGAGGAAACGCTGATCGCTGATCTTGATCATCCTGGCGCTGAGGTTCTTCTTGTGAAGGGCGGCAATGGCGGTTTCGGCAATCTTCGCTTTAAAACGTCAACGAACCAGGCCCCAGACCGAGCCAATCCTGGCCATCCCGGTGAAGAGCGCACGGTTTGGCTCCGGCTGAAGCTGCTTGCGGATGCTGGGCTTGTGGGTTTGCCCAACGCGGGTAAGTCGACATTCCTCTCCGTTGTCTCTGCTGCTAAGCCAAAGATCGCAGATTATCCGTTTACGACCCTTGTGCCGCAACTGGGTGTTGTGCGCCTCGGTCCCGGCCAGAGCTTCGTCTTGGCTGATATTCCCGGCTTGATCGAGGGGGCTCATCAGGGAGCAGGGATCGGCGATCGGTTTCTCGGTCATGTGGAACGTTGCGCTGTCTTGATCCACCTGATCGATGGGGGATCAGACGATCCGGTGGCGGACTACAAGACCATCCGCGGAGAGCTCGAGGCCTATGGCCATGGCCTCGAAGACAAGCCTGAAATCGTTGTTCTCTCGAAATCTGATACGGTGGATGCCGACGTGATTGAAGCGCACCGCTCTGACCTCGCTGTAGCAACGGGTAAAGACGTATCGGTCATTTCGGCGGTGACGGGAGCAGGCATGCCGCCCGTGCAAACCAAGGCATGGGACGAGGTGGCATTGCTTCGCAAAGCCGAGATCGATGCCAAATCACCTGACGCTGACGATGGTTGGGCGCCTTAAACAGGCACTTCCGGAGAAAACTGCCCCTGTTTGCGGTACCTAAAGAGGTAGCTTGGCAGCACTGCATCCATTGTCTCGGGCGTGATGCCGAGGTCTGCGAACGTCTTCACGCCGCTTTCTGATACCACATTGTCCGTCTTCAGAAGTTTGACCTGATCGGCGGTGATGGGCCCCTCGACAAAGGGCAGCATGCTCGCTGTGTCGCCAGCCGCGCCCATCATTGATGCGATAGGAAATGGCAGAGGCACCAAGAGGCGCGACCGCCCAATGATCTTCAGCATCAGCTGGAGGAGCTCTTTGAAGCTCATCACTTCAGGCCCGCCCAGTTCGTAGGTTTCTCCGCGGCCTTCACCGGTTTCGATCAGCTGCACGATCGCATCGGCAATATCATCCACATAGACGGGCTGGAATTTGGTCTTCCCGCCACCGATCAATGGCAGAGCAGGGGCGATCCGCGCCATGGCTGCGAAGCGATTGAAAAAATCATCCTGCGGACCAAACACGATCGATGGCCGGATCACTGTCGCCGTGGGGACGTGGGTAAGCGCGGCTTGCTCGCCTTCAGCTTTCGTCCGCGCATAGATGCTGTCGCTTTCGGCATCAGCTCCGATGGCGGAGACGTGGATCAGGTCTTCGATGCCCACGCGCGCCGCCTCCTGCGCGATGTTTTGAGCACCAAGCGTTTGGACGCCTTCGAAAGTGTTTTTCCCCACAGGCGCCAGGATGCCCACCAAATTGACTGCGGCATCCGCGCCCGCCAGGGCATCAGAAACCGACGTGCGGAACCGGACATTGGCTTGGAAGATCTGCACCTGGCCGACGGCACCCATCGGGTTCAGAAAGTTGGCCTCCATGGGGTGCCGCACGGCCGCCCGAACCCGGTGGCCCTTTTTGCAAAGCTCACGCACCACATGGCGGCCTAGAAAACCCGACGCACCGAACACTGTAACCAACTTCGACATGCGATCTGACTCCAGCAGCAACCCTAGCCCGATAGGCCAGCCCGTCTGATTTGGGTAGACCCAGCGCGACAGACTTCTTGACGCTCTGCCCGCGAAACCCTATCCGCTTCGTTCCACTTGCCCAGGTGGCGGAATTGGTAGACGCGCCAGCTTCAGGTGCTGGTGTCCGTATGGACGTGGAGGTTCGAGTCCTCTTCTGGGCACCAACCCTAAATTTTGGGTGCAGAGGTCTTCTAAAGCTTTGAACGGTAACGCTAAATCGTGGTTTGAGAAGCCGTGTTCTTTATCGTATTGAAGGGCGTTGGGCAGGGCCAGCCGCAGGAGGACCCGTCTTTGTGCGAACGATCCTTGCTCCCAGATTCTCCAAGGTTTTCCAAGGAACTCCATCGCCGTGCCGAAGGCCTGATCGAAGGATTTGAGCGGTTTGAGGGCAGTTTGGCTTTGCTCGGTCAGGACCGCCTTGCGAAGCTCAAGCTTCTTGATTTCGCCCTCATACGCCGTGATCAAGGCATCGCTTTGCGTGCCGATGACGCGCTCCACGAGGTTGCTGATCTTCCGCTCAATGCCGCTCAGCTCTTGCCGGAGTTCCTGGCGCCGGATGGTCTCATTGCTGGCGCGGGCGTTCCAGATATCGGCGAACATGGCCTTGGCTGCACGGAAGAGCGCAGGCGCGGGCTGCATCCGCCGGATGAGCGCGGCGAAGTCGCCCTCAATGCTCTCTTTACGGATGGATTTGTTTTTGAAGGTGCAGCCGTCGGTTTGGCAGGTGTAATAGCCATAGTGGCGGCTTCGCCCCTTTGACCAGCTTGAGGTGTAGGCGTTGCCGCAATGCGCGCAGGCCACATAGTTCCGAAGCGGGAAGTCTTCGCGGATATCGCTTCGGGCCGTGATGTTCTTGCGCCCTTCCAAGCGCTCTTGAATGGCGTGCCATATTTCAAGACTGATGAGGGCTTCATGCTTGCCCTTCAGCATCTCCACCCCCCAGTTCGGATAATGGATGTACCCGGCGTAAATGGGGCGTTTTAAGATATCGGTCGCCATTTGGCGGCGGACGCTGCCGGTGCGGGTTTTGACGATCGAGGGGTACCCACCCAAGAACCGCGCGACTTCCGCGGCGGTCTCAAACCGGCCGCAAGCGTAGCCCTCAAGCGCTTCGCGAATGATCGAGGCTTCGGGCTCTTTTGGGGTTAGAATACGCCCATGCTCGGCCTGTTTTTGATAGACATAGCCCACGGGGTGGCGTTGGCAGTAATACCCCGCCATCGTCCGGGCCCGCATCTTTTGGATGACTTGGCGGCGGTTTTGGCGGCGCTCAAGCTCGCCCTGGGCGGCCAAGATCGTCTCAATAAACCGGCCCTCCGGCGTGTCTTCAAACTTGAAGTTCAGGCACTCAACACTCGCCCCGCGGAGAGTCAGCGCCTCCCGCAGCTTGAGGTGAAACGCCGTATCCCGTGCGAAGCGTTTGAGGTCATCGAAGATCACCACGAATTGCTCAAGCGGGTTGGCATCAAGATATCTTAAGAGCGCGACCATGCCGGGGCGGGCCATGAAGTCGCCGCCGCCGGAGGCATCGTCTGGAAAGACGCCCGCCATCTCATAGCCCTGATCATTGGCATACTGACGGCAACGAAGCTCTTGAGAGTCCAGGCCGTGCCCATGCGTCTTCTGCTTTGTGCTGGATACCCGGCAGTAAAGGAGGGCCTTGCGCTGCGGCTTCGGGCTTGGATCAGTTACATCGGCGGCGGTGTTGGTCTCAGTTTTGCTTATGGTTTTGCTCATGGTTGGCCTCCTTTCTGGTTGGGCGTGTTTATCTCCGGCGGCTGGTCTTGTGTGGCGGCTAATTCAGTTTTGCGCTGTCCTCTCCGATCAAAAGCGAGGTCAGATCAATGGCTTCCTGATCAGCTCCGTTTTCGTCGTGGGAGCCGTCCAAGGATACCACAGGCTGGGGCTGGCCAGCGCCGCAGTTCCCGGCGTTTCTATCGTGTCCACAGCTTTGTTGCGTAGTGTGTTGGCCAGTGTTTTGAACCGGGTGGATGCCAAAGCCAAGATCCACACACTGCACCATGATTTGCCAAAGCACGGCCAAAACCTCCCTGGCCTGATCATCAGTGAGATCGAGATCAGCCACGTGCGCGGCGTAGCGCTCATAATCAAAAGTGATGGTGGTGCGGGCCTTGGTGGCCTTTGGGGTTTTGGTGGTCTTGTCGGTCATGGCGGGGTGTCAGTCGGGGGCTGTTTTGGGAAGCCTTAAGTTCGGCTTCATTGAAATATAAATCAGTACACATATCTTATGATTGAAGATGCTCAGAGTCAAGAACAAAAGTAGAACATATTGACAGCTCCCTACCACTGCATGTCATAGGGTACGACCACCAATTCCAGGCCTTGGGCGGGATTAGAGCGGATGATCTTCGAGGTGGTCGATGAGCTCAAGCAGCAAAGTGCCAAGGGCGCGTGGCTCTTCAGATTCGATGTCAAAGGTGCCGTCTTTGTTCAGGGGAGTTTCATGCAGTGCGGTGATCAGCACATGGTTGTGGAGCACTCGAAGCTCCATGAGCCCGGCTTGATCCGCCCCACGCTCGCGGCCCCAGCGCATATCGCCATAAAAGATCCGCACGCTGTCTGCGATCATCAAAAGCCGAAGGGTTTCTTCCAAGCCAAATGATGGAAGAAGCGGGCATTTCCGGCATTGGCGGGTTTTGCGCTTCCCGCTCGTAAAATTATTCCAGCACGTGGGATGGTCAAAGCAGCGCCCTAAGAGAAGATATTGCCGCTTGGCGAGCCGATCTTGCGAGGCCTGCACGGTAAGATCGACGTTAAGTGCGCCCACCGGGTGCCAGCGCGCGAACGCGGGCCGGATAAGCCGGGCCCGAAGATCATGATACGTTGCGCGCACCGTCTTTGTGCTGACGCCCACACGCTTGGCGCAGTCCGGGATCGGCTCTTGTAGGCAGAACCCTTCGACCATGCCGCGCGTTACCTCATAGGGCAGCTTCGAGTTCCGCTTAAGCGGCATGGGAAGCGGCTCATTGTCTGGGTTCTTCTCGTCATGATCCTTGGCGTCATGATCCTTGGCGCCTTGATCTCCGGGCTCACGCATCTCGGCTCAATTTTCCTATCATGATAAATCAATGGCTTAGGGCACAGGATCCGCCCTCTGCTTCCTTCCTAACGTAGAGTGGGCCGAAGCGCTCTGGTCTCTGCTTGACCGCTCTGCCATCCTAAAAAGGAGAAGTGTCTCCCTCCGTACACGCTTTTGATGCCGGGACTCCGTTCCGCATCGCATGCGCGGATTTGGCCAACGGGATAGAGGAGAGACACGCCATGAAGTATTACACCCAAGATCCGGGCTTCCGGATTGTCGCCTTGCGCGATCATCAGCTGAAAGATCGCATGATATACAGACGCCTTTGGGCGGATGCGATGCGTCTTGATCCAGTGATCGGCTCACGCCGCAAATGGCGGGCCGAAGCCGAGAAGCTCGATTGGCTTGATGGGTGCTTCCTTTTTGAGGATGGGAGCCCGTATCGGCTTACCCGCCCGGCCTTTGAGGTCTTTGATCTTAGCAATCGTTGGTGGAGCACGTATCGCCAAGCCGATGCGACGGGCAGGCGGCCCAAGCATCACGTCCGCGCTTGGGAAAAACTCCGCCGCACGCATCTCATTATCGAAGTCTGGCGGATCGAAGGCACGTACCCCGATCATCGCCCAAACCCGCCCGGCGAGCATCGATATCGCCGTTAGCCTGGCCTGAGGCCGGCCAATCCAGACCGGCCATCGAAGCCGGAGACAGCATCATGGCACCCAATACAACACGCCGCCCACCGCAAGATACAAGGAAAATTGGGCAGCATCATCCGTATACACGCGTATTACGCACACTTGCCGCCGGGGCGGTGATCCTGGCGCCGGTGCTTGTTGCTGCCACTATGGAGGCCAGCGCCCAATCCTGGTCACAGACTATGGGGCAGAGCAACGTTTATGGCCATCACAACCCCTTTCAGGGGATGACGCTCCGCGCCGCGATTGGCGGGGGCATGGCCGGGATGGCGGTCGGGCTTTTGACCGCTGGGCTTCGGCTTTTGCTCTCCCGCCATGGGTGGAAAGTGGCCACAGTGATCCTCACACTGGTCATCCTTGTGGGGGAGAGAGCGGAAAGCCCAACCACCACCGGCATGATGTCGGTGCTCTCAGCCATCATCTCGTTTTATGCGGGCATGGCGATCGTGGCGGCGCTGTTCCTTAGGGTCACACCGCAAACGGAGCTTCCCAACGTCTTTGGAACCTCGCGCTGGGCGAGCCTCGCTGATCTTAAGGCCTGGGGGTTGTTGCGGCGCGCGCCGATGGGCCGGACGCTGGAGAACACCGGGCACGATGGGCTGTTCTTGGGGCTTAGCCAGATGAGCGGCGAAGCCATCGTCTATCCCGGCGATATGCATGCGCTCACCATTGCCCCCACCCGGACGGGTAAGGATCAATGCCAGATCCTGCCCAATCTTGAGCGCTCAGAAAGCTCAATGCTGGTGATCGATCCCAAGGGCGAGTCGACACGGCGGACACTCGCGCGCCGACTTGAGCTTGGCGGGAGAGCCATTGCCATCGATCCGTGGTCGATCACAACCGAGGCCGACAAACACGGCCCCGGGATCGATCCCCGGCATATCGGCAGGTTCAATCCCTTGGATGTGCTGAGGGCCGATGATCCCGACCTTCCCACCGATACGATGATCTTGGCCGATGCCTTGATCATCCCCTCCAAGAGCGAGCCGCATTGGTCCAACGAAGCCGCTGCACTCCTGCACGGGATTATCCTCTACCTCGTGACCGAGCCAAGGGAGGCCGGGCAGCGGCATCTGGGCCGTATGCGGGATATCTTGTGCTTGCCGCCCGCACAGCCCGTGAATGAAGACGAGCGTGAGGACGAGCATGCGGAAGATAGGAGAGAGGAAGGCACGCTACCGGATCTCACCGACACCTTCGATGAAATCCTGGCCCGTATGATGGCAAGCGATCATAAGCTCGTCCAATCCGCCGCACACCGCATCATGCAAAAGCACCCGCGGGAGCGCTCGAGCGTGATCTCCACCGCCCAGGCCAACACCCATTTCTTGGACAGTCCTGCGATCCGTGAAAGCTTGGAGGTCTCAGACTTTTCGTTTGCTGACATGAAGGGGGAGGCACCGATCACTGTCTATCTCGCGCTCCCGCTCGACCGGCTACCAAGCTTCAGCCGCTGGCTCCGGCTCTTGGTCAGCACAGCCCTCATGCAGCTCACCCGGACGCCGTCCTTGGATGGTGCGCCGCCTGTACGCATGATCCTCAATGAGTTCGCAGCGCTCGGTAAGCTCGAAGCGGTCGAGACCGCCTTCGGGACCATGGCCGGGCTCGGTGTGCAGCTTTGGGTTATCACGCAAGACCTCTCCCAGCTTATGCGGCTTTACGGAGAGCATGGCTGGCAGACATTTGTGGCGAATGCGGGCGCGTTCTCCTACTTCGGCTCGCGGGATCACGCGACCGCCAAGTATGCGGAGCATCTGACCGGCATGGCCACGCTCAAGAAACGCTCGATCTCCTTCGGCCAGAACTGGAGCCGCGGCGGCAGCGCAGGCGCGCAGGGCGGGGGCTCCAACTGGTCCAGCGGGGAAAACGAGAGCATCACCATCGATGACGTCCAGCGCCCGCTCGCCTTCGCCGATGAGCTCATGACCCTCGACCGCGACCAGCAGCTCATCTTCATCGAAAACCGAAACCCCATCCTCGCCAGAAAATGGTGGTGGTACAAAAACGCCTGACCCCAACCATCAAAGCCCGCTGATACATCAGCGGGCTATTCTTTGATGCCCGCAGCTGTCCAATTGCGGTCATTGAGTGGTCAATCATTGCTTGGCAGCATCAAAACGCAAACAATAGGTCAAACAGTCAGATGATGGGAGTTATGGAATCTAGTGAGAAGGTCAATACACTCCCATTTCAAGACTTTGCAGCAAGATTCATTCAATATTCTATACGAATAGCCTCACTTAAAGAGAATAGGTTTATAGCTAGGTCTGGCAATATGGTCGATGGAGCGCGAAAAACGCAGTAAGTCTTCAATGCTCGTAAACGCTCCTCGTCAATTGGCTGAATTAATGATTCATCGCGGATCTTCTGAAGACCTAATTTAATCGTGGGCTTAGACTTAATGTACTCTGAGATGTCTGATAGAGATTGGGGAAATTTTGCATATTTAGTCTTAGAGGATAAAATATTAGCGATATTTATGAGGGGAACAGTAGCGAGTCGATTTTTTTGCCAAATGGTAAGATCACTTCCAACCAAATCAATTGTTTCGATAGCGCGTATGATCGGTCTCGTTGGGGAGTTAATTTGAAGCGCTTGATCTTCGATAAAAATTGGAACTGAACTAGGACTATCGATTATTGCCACCGCTAAAAGCGCCCCTCCCAAGTGGGCGTTTATTGCATCTTCATTTCGACCTGTCAGTTTAAAAGCATGTGCAAGCGCGTCATTATTCTCCTTATGTGCTAGCTGGATAGCGCTGTTGAAATATTTTCTTGGTGAAAAAATTAAAATATCTAACCTCAATAAATGAAGGCGAATTCTGCGTACTATATACAAATTGATTGAATGAAAATTTGATATTAACTTAATAAATGCTGTTTTTATTATTTTTAATCTATTTAAAGATAAAACTGCTGCTAATATACCGAATATAACGCCTATAGATTGTATCCACTTATGGACATCTATATTTTCCATGACTACGAGTTTTACCCAAATCCATTGAATCTACGCTACTGGAAATCCAACAAAGCAAGCTTCGTTTTTGACACGATTAGCTATCAATCGAGCTGATTTCAAGAGTTATGAACAACAGCAACCAATGTCGCCGTTCGCTTCTTACGAAGCCGGGCTATGGCCCGAGCTGCCGTTTTGGGCGAGAAAAGGACCCTGCACTTCAACTGCGATGTGCGCAGACGGGGCAATAAGAAAGGGTGGGTTTTGTCCCACCGAAGTAGCGACAATCCTTGCCGCTTAAGTGGACGTGGATTGTGACCCCCAGCGACGGCTAATACAGACAAGAATTACCGGTAGAGCTTATCATATTCCCATTCCCTGCGCACGTCCTTTCCGTTGCACCGATTGCTGCGCTTTTTTGTAGGCGTCTTGCTCCCGCTTGATCTGCGCGGTTTTGGCTTCGGCGGCGACCTTTCGATCGACCTCTTTGGCCATCATGCCGAGTTTGCCTCGTTGTGGGTGAGGGCGGGGCGTGGACTGGGCGATTTCCTTTTTTGCGGCACTTTGTTTGGCGTTGGTTGCCTCAGAAAACTTGACCTTGGCACGGCTGAGATCAGCCTTACGCATTTGGAGGTCATGATCCGTCTTGGAGTACTGGGATCGTGCCCCTTGCATCGCTGGTTGCTTCTGGCGTTCGCGCTCATCCATCGTATCACTCCTGAAGTCACTTCAGGGTCATTATGGGTCACGTGGTCCGATCACTTGGGCGACTTATTCATAAAATCAGGGTACTACATGTCGTACACAGATATTCGATCTAAAGATCGCAAGGTGTGCGCTGGGTAGTACATCTTCGATGACTGCCAGCGCGACCTTGGCAAGGGGAACCCGCTGCGCGTCCCCCGTTGCATCCCCTCCGGCTATGGCGGGCCTGAAGCATTGAGCCTCTGACCCACCAGCGAAACGTTCCCGCGTTTCATCCCGGCCAACATCTTGCTGTTGGATCGCGCCTATGCGGCGCCGCTCAGTCATCGAGCCTTCCCGCCGCCGGTAGACCGTATCGCCGGTCAATCACTCGCAGCGTCTTACCGCTGCACCGCGCATTTTCTTCTTTGTATGAAGGCGCTTCACTCGGGCCCTGCCATCAACCAGTCAAGCCGTGTGCGGCATGCCGCTCGGCTTGTGCTCGGATGCAGACCAGTAGTCCTACAACAACCATTCCCCCTGGCTGCTCACCAAGAAGCAAGTGCTACTTCTTCAGCCGTTCCCGCCGTTGGATCTCTCGATCCACGGCTTCGCGGATGAAATCGGTCCGGTCTTCCTTCTCCCGATCGATCAGCGGCTCGATACGATCAAACGTGCCAGCGCGGAAGCTGGCCTGCGTTTTCTCTGGGTAGGTTTTTCGGCGCGGCATCCCACGGAGATGCCCAAGAAAAACACTTTCACAAAACGCATATACATATACGATACGATATGCAATAAGGTATCGATAATGGTCGCCATGACCTTATCGATGTTAGACAGCCACTTGTGAGGGGCGCCTTTATGAAGACCACAGCTCGGCCACAGCTTGAAAGTGCGCGGGGTTTTGCAACCGAACACACGAATCTGAACCTCCGCGATTCGTCGGGCGAGGCGAGCTCATGATCGCGGCGCTATTCATCGGTCTTGTCGTGGCAGCCGTGTTGGCTTGCGTGGTGTCTTCTATGTCGGCGTGAGCATCGGCATCAACGCGATGGAGGCCGAGTACGAGCATCCAGGGCGCTCCGCTCACCAAAGATGATGACTGGTCACTATGCATCTTAGGAGGGGTGTGCAGAGTGTTTGGGCTATGGCGACGGGAACCTCCCCGCAAGGGGCGCTGCGCTTAAACCCTTGCAGGCAGAACCCCTTTCGCCATCGCCAGGCCATACGCACACGCGGCTCCGAAGATGACTGTCCTGCCTTGTGAAAATGGAAGGGTCATTTATTTAAAATCAGCCTTGATAAAATTTACCGCATCTCGCTATAAAGACTCGCCAGTTTTCGATTAATATCATCAAGATTAGAAACAGGTTGGGCAATTTTTTCATCAATTACTTGTTCAACACCTTTTCTTGTCGATTGAATATTGCTAACAAAAGCAAGTACTGATTTACCCTGAATTTTCGCTCGCTTGGCTGTATCAACGGTTGCGCTATTGGTAGAGCACTCAAAACATATGAAAACATCTGAAAGACATGAAATAATTCGATCTCGTTGAAGTAGTCGTGTCTTATATTCCATGTTCTCTTGATGAATTAGTTCTTTATATTCAGACACAAATGCTCCAAACTGAAATATAGTTTTCGAGATAAAATTGGATGGTAATTCGTGTCCTAACAATCCAAAATTTACAGGGTTGGCTAGAATAGCAATGGTTCTCTCACAGCCGATACCGCTTTCTAACGCGCCTAAATGTGCGGCTAAATCGACACCGGGTACTCCACCAGACACAATGGTCTTGTTTGCGGAAGCCAAAGCGGTTGCAATACTAAAAACACAATCGAATGTATCAACAGTTGGTGAGCGTGTTCCTCCAAAACCAACACGTTGTCGCTGGTCTGCAAACATAAAAGGGCTGGTTGAATAAAGACTGAATGGGACTTCTAAATCCTTTACGGTATAACGTAAATTCTTCTTTTTCCATTTGTGAAAGAAATAATTGTTTTCTTGTAAGTTTTTTCTTACTTGATCATTTACGGTAATATAGTAGGGGTTTTGAACTTTGAAGTCTGCAAACTGTCTTATTGGTTCTGGCATCTAAATATGGCGTCCTCTGACAACTCAAGTCCAACTCGGATTTCATAAACTAAATCGGTTTTAGGATTAAGTTCCTGTCCAAGTGGTGATAAACGCTCATTTGGTGAAAAAACATGGCTCTGTGCAACCCCACAGACAACGACTTGAATACGGCGCTCATTATCGGGAATCCGAACCTGGACCTTTCCATTTGCGTCACTTTCATGACTTTGTTCGTTTCCGAATGTTCCTCTGACGGTGATAGGAATTCCTTGCAGGACGCTATCCGTGCCATCTCGAACCCCATTTCGATTTCGATCGACAAACAGGTTGGCTAGCACAGTTTTAGACTGTTCATAAGGTTGTGTAGATGTCGATGATGGAGGCATTCCAAACCTCAGAAGAAAAACTAGGATCAATGACGTTGCAGACAAACCAGTTAAGGTAAGTGTGCTTACCATATCTCCATCACCCACGGATCTAACAACGAATAACCCTACGATAGTGACGGTGATTATCAAACCAAGCGCAGCAAACCATGGAAAACCCATTAAATCTTCAAGCCAACCAGCCGCAAACACTAAGATAATCTGCACAATGCCAATAAGCAGTGCGAGCAAATTATCAGTGGTAGAATCGGCTGATTTGATGGGATTTAAATGGTTGCTCAATGTATTTCCCGAAGACATTAAGAACCTCTTCTGACTTCCAATGCCTTAGATTTTTCTGTTTCAAGAATCTTGAAGAAGTCTGTCAAGAATCAAGGCGGTTAGGGCAGTAACGGCCATATTTGAGGTAACTATTCCAATCACTACAGTGCTTATATTCTGGCCAAGTGTTTGCGCTATATTAGCTTGAGTGTCTGGGTTAGAAAATACCGCAGGCAACGCAAACCCTAAGAAAAGCGCAAGCCCCATTATCGAGACGTTTCGCATAGAGTTGAGGTTGGCTTTAGACGCGTAGCGTATCCCCACTCCGGCAATCATCCCAAACAGGACGCAATAGAGTCCGCCCATTATTGGAGATGGGATCGTAGCAAGGAAACCTCCGACTTTGGGCAAAAGACCAGCAATGATTAAAATAATGGCTCCAGCAATAATAACAACCCGTGATGCAATACCCGTAATTCCAACGACACCAATGTTTTCACTATAAGAGGTTGTGGGGTTGGCTCCAAATACACCAGCGAAGAAGCACGCGATGCCTTCGGCGAGAATACCACGATTCACTTGCTTTGGCTCGAGTAACCTTCCATCGGCACTCGTAATTTCATTTATTGCATTGTAATCCCCAATTGATTCAACCGTAGACACCAAGTATGCGATTATAAAGATCAAAACTATGTTGAAATCGAATCGGGGGAGGCCCCAAGGGAACATTTCCGGTAGGCGAAACCAAGATTGTTCAGCAACTTGACTGATTCGTACGGCCGATACGCTTTCGTCGGAAAAAACGCCTAACACGGTTAAAATTAGGCTGAATACCCACACTAAAAAGATTGCCAGCACAACAGGTACTGTTTTGATAGAAAAATTTGATGTCTCGCGGTTTGAAAGGCCTGTTAAGCCACGAATGCCAAAACTGAAAATTGCAATGAGGATAATTGTAAGCGAAGCGATCCACCAGTTGCCTGCGGCTTGCCCACCACCTGCGCCGAAGAGGGATAAACCGATAACAATAACTGTTGGCCCTATGACCACAGGCGTTAATACTGACTGTAAACGTCCGGCAACCTGGGAAAAGCCTAAAAAGAATTGAATCACCGAACCAATCATGAAAGCGCCAGCAGCATACGCTAAGCCCTCGTTTCCAGAATACAAAGTAGATACGTAAAGCATAGCTGGTAGAAAAGCAAAAGAACTACCCTGAATTAATGGAAGTCGACTTCCAACGGTGACTTGCAAAAGTGTTGCAAATCCCATCACGAATAAAACACTAGATATCAACTTAGAAGTCTCTGAGGCATCCAAGCCGTAAGCGCCAGCGATTATACTGGGCACGGCAACTGTAGCACCAAGCATTGTCAAAACGTGCTGAAGCCCAAATGCGGGCACCGATAGAGCCGGGGGCGCCTCGTTGAGGCCGTACTTGATTTCTGTCATAAAAACTCCAAATTTATCTCATCTTAAGGTAAATTACCTGGAAAAGGAAGTGAGGAATTCGCACGAGGATTCTCGTTTAGGAGTGGGCTTAATTCGAATCAAAATGAAGAAGCTCTTTCATATAGAACAAAAATCATCGGAAAAAATATAAAATAGAAATAAATATATAAACCTCTTATGACTAGAATAAATGATGTACAGATTAAAAAAATTATCAAAAAAAATAAAGTATAAAAAAATAAATATAAAGAAGTTAAATCATAATAAAAATATCATCAAAACAAATATATGCCATCCATTGTAACTTTATAAACTTAATAAAATCGGAATCTTTTGATCGCATGGTGAATCGTGGCTTTGATGGTGGATGTAGGTTTTCATTGGCGTTGCCTCTGAATATTTTGTTATAACGCCCAGACTATTTAACTTCACGATAGCGAGCGCGATATCCCGCTCTTGCGATCGATAGCGTTTCAACGCCTGGGCCTTTTGCACCTGAAGTTTTCGGCGGTTTGTGAGCTGGCTATTGATGAGGGCATCAAGCTCTTTGGCATCGCGCTCTGCCGCAGCCTTTGTTTCCTTGACGTTCTGCGCGGCGATGGCGCCGTGTTTGCCGGTCAAGCGATCCCAAAGGCCGAACAGTCCGCGCCGGTAGCGGCGCTGCCGGGCGGCTAGTTCCTCTTTCCATCGCTTGGCTTGTTTTTGGGCGAGAGCACTGCGCTCGGCTTTGTGCTTGTCCGTCAGGGCCTGCCGCTGTTCATTGAAAAGGCTGAGGTCCCGATCACGCCGCGCCTTGGCCTCCTCTCGGAATTGCTCAAGACGCGGAATAAGCTCTGCGGCGAAGGCTTGCCGCGCTTCATCCAGCGCTGGCAGGTCTTTCTCCGGGCCGAGCTTCGCGCGCACATCCTTGGTCTTGATCCCGGTCCACCGGGCAATGGCATAGACCTCGCCCTCATGATCGAGCGCCACAAAGCCCCGCCGGTCTCCCCGGGCAAGCTTAAAACCCCGCTCTGCCAGGGCGGCGATGTAGCTCGCCTTGCTATCGGTGAGCGCCCAGGCGTCTTGCAGCGCCCGTTTGATGTCGCGGGGATCACGCTCGGCGCGTTTGGCCTGTTGCCAGTCCGCAAGGGTGAAGTTGGTGGGATCGCGGAGCTCGGAGTCCGTCAGGCCCTTCGGCATCGTCCAGCCATGCTCCAGGTAAAGCCCGCGGCTGATCTCCCGCAGCTTCAGCTTGAAAAGGGGCAGCGGCACGGCGGTCATCGTCTTTGGGTTGATCCGCGACCAGACGGCATGGGCGTGGCGCCGTCCTTCCTTCTCATGGAAGACAATTGCCCTGGGTTGGCCCTCTAGGCCAAGTGCATGCTCGACCTGATCGATCGCATCCTCAAACGCCTGGGTCGAGACTGCGGCATCGGGCGGGGGGCTGAGCGAGAGTGAAAACAGGAATTGCGAGCATTTGGTGCCCTTGGCGATGGCGTGGGCCTCGACGAAGGCGCCCTTGAGATCGGCGCTGGCAAAGCCTCGCAGCGAATGGACATCTATATTCTCATTCTCGTCATTTAAGAGATGCGCCGCCAATTGCTGGGCACCGCCGCGCTGGCTTGCGTTCAGGATCATCGAAGCCGCCTTAGGCCTAGCGCCTTTACCAAAAGTCCCCGGACTTCGCTCAGCTCGGCCTCGGCCTTTTGCAGTTGAACTTTGATTGCGCGCTCGTCCTCATCCTTGAGCGTGCCCGTCTCAATCGCGCGCCCAAGGCCCGATAGGCCTTCGCCCACACCAGACGCGCCGATCATCGCGAGGATCTGGGCGAGCAAGACACGGTTGTGTTGAGCCAGCGCTCGGCTGGCGGCGCCTTTGCCCGTCGGGGCGAAGAGGATGGATTTGACGTAGGCACCAAGCGGCTGACCGGCGGCATCTTCTTCAAGCTGTGCCCGCTCTGCGGCTGAAAGCCGGATTGAGAAGGGTGGAGGGCGTTTCCGCTCGCTCGGTGATGACCGCTCTTCAGCCGAAGATGTGTTGAAGGCCTTAGAGGCTAAGCCATTGCGGAGGCGCACTTTGTTTACGGGCGGCTTCGCGGGCGGCTTCGGGGGCGACGTCATGGCCGATGCTCCGGCCCGCCCAATCCCACATCACTCGGTATAATGATGTTTTCGGCCTTGAGTACCGCCTCCCAGTCCTCTAATATCTCAAAGAAACGGTTCGAGGTCAGAGCCTCATCCCGCACCATTTTCTACCGAGCCATCGCATCGTTGGTGTCCTCTGCAGTCGCTGCATCTGGGTTCCCCCTTTTATCGCCGCTGATACCACGCAAGCGATTTGTAAGCCTGCCGAAGATCGCGCCAAGACCGCGCTCCCTAGCATCGTGAGCATTCCAAAAACCAACGGTGTATATGTTTGAATGAGGGACCAGGCGGTGGGTTTTGACCCACCGCAAGGCAATCTCTTCCAAGAAGTGCAGAGTGAGAGCAGACGACGCCCAAGAGGTGGCCATGAAACGTGCCCTTGTCTTCATCATCATTGTCCTTGCGTTAGCGACGTTGATTGTCCTGCTTCGTCCTCAGGCTGAAAGAATGGAGCCTACTAGGTCGACGCCCACCACGCCTGCGAAATCGCTTGGAGACCCACTAAAGGGATGAGAGCTCTTCGTGACAAAAGCTGTGTGACTTGCCACCAGATCCGGGGCGTTGGCGGCCGAGCAGCGACCCCGTTCGATCATGTGCATGGGCTCCCGCGCCCGATACCGCCGATTTCTTGGCCAGAATGTGGCGCGGGGCACCCCTTATGGTCGAGCTCCAAATGCTGGAGATCGGATATCAAATTGATCTGGATGGGGATGACCTCCGCGATCTGGCAGCGTTTGCGTTGAGCGCGGAGGCGCAAGAAGGGTTTTCCTTGGACGATGTTCCCGAACCCATGCAGCGATTGTTTCTCGACCAACCTTACATGATCGATGATCTGGAGGACTTCTATGATCGCTATCAGGGGAAAGAGTGATACGAGTTCCCCGTCATTCCGGATCATGAGTGATCAGTGTTGAACAGCGATCGTTGTGTCAGGGCTTTGACAAAGCAGAGTTCGATCCTCCTGCGCTGAGCTTGAACCATTGAGTGTCTCCGCGCGGCATTGGGCCTCGTGGTGCTTTCTAGTCTTGGCTCGCTATCTCGTAGGGGTGCCTCATTCCGCCAATATACAGCTCGTGTGGTTCAAGCGCGATCTTAGGACCATAGACCATGCGGCCCTGTCGCAGGCAGCGCAGTGCGGTCCCGTACTGCCTCTCTTTATCGTTGAGCCTGACTATTGGCAGGCCTCTGACGTCTCAGGTCGGCAATGGGATTTCGTGACCGAGTGTATCGAAGAACTTCAAAGCAAATTGGCCGCGCTTGGTCAGCCGCTCATTATACGGAACGGTGAGGCTGTTGACGTTCTTGAACGTCTTTGCAGAGCATACGGCGTATCAACGGTATGGTCCCATGAAGAGACAGGCAATCAGTGGACCTACGCTCGGGATATCCGCGTGGCCGAATGGGCCAAGTCGCGGGCGATCGAGTGGAGAGAACTCAGACAATCGGGAGTCGTCCGCCGTTTGCGAACGCGCAATGGATGGGCGAGGCAGTGGGATGCCACAATGGGCCTTCCTGCCGCGCCCACGCTGAATGGACTTGTCCCATTGAATGGCATTGATCCTGGTGGATTGCCCTCAGCCCATGACTTGGGGATGAAGACCGATCATTGCCCCCAGCGTCAGCGAGGCGGCAGGGTCGCTGCGCTCAAGTGCTTTCAGAGTTTCCTCAGTGTCCGCGGTGCTCCGTATAGAAAAGCGATGTCGAGTCCTATCGCGGGCGCAAAGCACTGCTCTCGGATCAGTCCGCATTTGGCTTGGGGTACGCTGTCGATGAAGGAGGTCGCTCAGGCGACGTGGACCAAGCAAAAAGAGCTCAAACTGCGCGGCGTTCAAGACTCTTGGAACGGCGCGATGTCGTCCTTTGAAGGTCGGCTGCACTGGCGAGATCACTTCATCCAAAAGCTTGAAGATCAACCCAATATCGAGTTCCGTAATCTCCACCGCGCCTATGACGGGCTTCGCCCAAACGTGCCGGATCAGACCGGTCTTCAAGCATGGATGAAGGGGGAGACAGGACTGCCCTTTGTCGATGCTTGTATGCGGTCACTGCATGCGACGGGCTGGTTGAACTTCCGTATGCGGGCGATGCTCATGGCTTTTGCGAGCTATCATCTCTGGCTCGATTGGCGGCGACCAGGTGAACACTTGGCACGGATGTTCACCGACTACGAACCTGGAATCCATTGGTCTCAGGTGCAAATGCAGTCTGGGACCACAGGAATCAACACTGTACGGATCTATAACCCGATCAAACAAGGTTATGATCAAGACCCTGAGGGTCACTTCATTCGGCAGTGGATACCGGAACTCACCACTGTGCCCGATCAGTTTCTCCACGAACCATGGACATGGGAAGGGGCAGGTGCCGTGCTAGGCAGGGCTTATCCTGTAGCGGTGGTCAATCATCTCCAAGCCGCGAAGGAAGCACGGGAAAAAGTTTGGAGTGTGCGCAGGGGTTCCGGCTTTCGTGGCCGTGCTGATGCAATCCAGAACAAGCATGGCAGTCGCAAGGCTGGTATCAAAAATCGGGGTCAGCGGCCGTCTCGCAAATCAGAGACGAACCAACTGTCACTTCCTCTTAGCACGGTGGACAACCACTGATGACACAAATGAGTTTTCTCGATCCTGTTCAGGACGGCTCAGTGAACTGGGAGCCCAGCAGGCAGGCAGCGCATGCACGGCTTCAGTATTTCCTTCCGAAGGCGGGAGCTCACTACACGCGGCGCCGCAATTTTGATCTTGGCCCGTCAGATCGTGGAGGCGTTTCAGCCCTTTCGCCTTGGCTCCGTTACCGTGTGCTTTGTGAGGAGGACGTGGTGCGGTCTGTGCTTGATCAGCACACTATGTCGTCAGCAGAGAAGTTCCTGCAGGAAGTGTTTTGGCGCGGCTATTTCAAAGGCTGGCTCGAGCACCGTCCAGATGTTTGGACGCGCTACAAGACGCGACTTGTCGAATTGGCTGCTCAGCTGGATAAGAACTGCTCGCTGACGAAAGATTGTGAATCTGCGGTGCAAGGAAAGACGGGAATCGCGTGTTTTGATGCGTGGGCGAAGGAGCTGGTGGAGCATGGGTATCTCCATAATCACGCACGCATGTGGTTCGCGAGCATATGGATCTTCACGCTTAAACTTCCTTGGGAGTTGGGTGCGGATTTTTTTCTGAGGCATCTCCTCGACGGTGATCCAGCCTCGAACACGTGCTCTTGGCGCTGGGTCGGTGGGCTCCATACGCAAGGCAAGACCTATCTTGCACGGGCCGACAATATTGAGACGTTCACAGATGGTCGTTTTCATCCTTACGGGGACTTGGCCTTGGAAGCAACTGCCCTTGACGATGGTGATCTCCCGCCGCCGCGGGCGCTTAAGCCACCACAGACAGTCCCAAGCGAAGGCCGTATTGGGCTCATCTTGACTGAAGACGACTGCTCACCGGAGAGTTTGCCCCTGCAGTCCGTGCCCTCGGCTGTTCTGGTGATGAGGTCCTCAACGGAGAGATCGATTTGGCCAACCAGTGATGATGTCAAAGCATTCGTGTCAGGAGCAGTGACGGAAGCGGCTTCGCAAGCGGAGGCTTTCTTTTCTTCATCAACGGACATTTGCGACCACGATGATTGGGAGGCTGCGATCAAAGAATGGGTTTCTGCGCATCAGCTCGATACAATCGTCACACCGAGATTGCCTGTAGGTCCAGTTCGGAAACGACTGCTAACTGCCCTCAAGGGCGTTGATGAACCTGTGATCGAAGTCACGCGACGTTATGATGAGATCGTCTGGCCCCATACAAAAAAGGGCTTCTTTGCCCTCAAGAAAAAGATCCCATCGATTGTAGAGCAGCTTCAGCGCAACTGATCTCTGCGCTTCTGTTCGATTGGTGAATTTGGCATAAGGAGCGGAAGTTGTTCCTCGAATGTGAGATCGTACCCCATGCGCTCATTGCCCTCTGACGTCATTGACGTTGCCATCATTGGTGCTGGAATGGGTGGTCTGACGATGGCCCGCTATGCCAAGGCGGCGGGTTTATCAGCCTTGGTTTTTGATAAAGCGGACAAACCCGGAGGGCTTTGGGCCCAACTGCCGACTTGGCAGGACATCCAGTTTCGCGCCA
>CAWUIJ010000025.1:0-29831 GCA_963922235.1 uncultured Parvularcula sp.
GTGCTCTATCCAGTTGAGCTAAGGGGCCATTGAGCGCGGGCCATAGCATGCGTTCGGCGGAACGCGAGGCCTAGAGCGTTTTCAGCCAAAGGGTATCCGGTTTGGCGCTTCGAAAACGCGCAAAAACAAGAATCTAGAACAGTTCAATGACTCTATGATTACTGGAAGTGCTCTAGTGGGTCCAAGGCTTGCGGCGCGCGGACGCAAAATTGTCGGCATAGGCCTTGAGGACCGGTGTTTGATCCGCGGGCTCAAAGACTTGGTGCGGGATGCCATGGTCTTTGGCGTAGGCGACGGCTTGCTCTTTGCTCTCGAACTGGAGGCGCACCTGACCAGCTTGGGTATCGTCGGCGCTCGTCCAGCCCATCAGCGGATCCACGCGCTTGGCGAAGCGCGGCTCGAACTCAAGGATCCAATCCTGCGACTTGCCTTTGCCAGACTGCATCGCGGTGCGGGCGGGACGATAGATGCGAGCAAACATAAAAGCGTGATGGGCTAGGCCGCGACGCAGCGCAACCGGCTTCGGTGAGACCAGCTGCCTGATGAGACTCAAGAGTGACGCTTGCTCATGAATGAGCAGGCTTCATCGACACACTGATCGATTGTTTTTCCTGCTGTATCAAGGGCATCGCGATCGCTGATCCAGGCACGGTAGTCGCGCGCTTGAACCGCTTCCCAGGTGGGCGGGGCGAGGCCTGGGACTGATGGCCCCCGCGTTTCCACCCGGCTTCGGTGCTCAATCTGATCAGAGCAGAGGACTTCGATATTCACAAAGGGCGCGCCGATCTCAGTCGCGACCCGGTTCCATTCATCTCGCGTGAGGGGCCAAGGATTGACGGAGTCTGCGATGACCGAGACGCCCAGCCGCAGATTGTCTTGCGCGATGCGGTAGCTCAGCCGGTAGCCTTCGCCCTCGAGCTTCTCGAGCCCGCAAATGTCTCGGAGGCCTTGCTCCACCGTATCGATCCGGAGGTGCATCGCGCCGGTCATGCGCGCCATCCCTTGGGCGATGGTGGATTTGCCGCTGCCGGGGAGGCCAGAAAGGATGATCAAAAGGCCCTTGGTCATTCCAACTGGTCCAACTCATCATCCGGTCCAAGAGCTTTTGCGAACCGCGGCTTTGCAAAAGATCGCGGCTGAACGTTCAGCGCGTGTCCATATAGTACAAACGAGGGAAATCCCCCTCGCATGATGCCCCATGAACTGTGATCTTAGCTTCTCTTGCTGTCTCGCGAATTGTCATCAGAAGGCTGAGAATTTGGTCCCCATTGGGGTCGTCGGATCTCCAACGGATCGTTGCAGTTTTGGCGCATCCTGCCGGGTTTGGGATCGCAGCGTTCTCAAGGGAAACGTAGCAAGTGGTGTTGTGTCTATGACAGCCGATGTTTGCGATCTTCTGCCAGCCCGTGTTTTCTTGTGCGAAGCTGGTTGAGCCCCATGCAACCATAGACAGGCTAGCCACGGCAATCGAACGTAATACCTTCATCAGAAACCCCTTTGTTCACTCGCATCCCTCGCGAGTTCCCCTGAGGAATCCGTTTACATTGATAGGTGGCTTTCCGCGAGCCGATTTTCTGGTAAATCAGACATTTCCGACCGACACCAAATATTGAATTGAAGAAAATGTCGAAATTTATTTGGAGGATCAATAGCATGGTCTTCTGAAATATTCAGTTACGCGAGCGGAGTTTGATCCAGAAGACCGGGACAATGATTCACAAAGCTCTAGAGATGGAAAACTGGTCGGGGCGGCGTGATTCGAACACGCGACCCCCTGTACCCAAAACAGGTGCGCTACCAGGCTGCGCCACGCCCCGACCGGAGCAGGGCCCATAGTCCTCTCTCGCGCGAGACGCAATCCGCTTTTTGATTGTTATGAAGGGTTGAGGAGAAGAAGCGCGGAAGCGCGAGCTTCTCACCGAACCGATTGATAGAGGGGGCGCTCGCCAGCAGCAGCCGCATCGCGGCTTGGAGCGGCTTCGCCCATGCGATCGCGATAGACCCAGATGTTGGTCATCACGAGATC
The DNA here is from genome assembly GCA_963922235.1 of uncultured Parvularcula sp. GTDB lineage: Bacteria > Pseudomonadota > Alphaproteobacteria > Caulobacterales > Parvularculaceae > Parvularcula. The sequence continues at coordinate 2,027 of CAWUIJ010000025.1, forward strand.
AACGAAGTGGCGGGCTTCTTTGTTGGGCACGCTTTCGAGCATCAGAAGCTGATCATCGATGCCGGTGCGTGCGTGCCAGCGGCTGAAATTGCCTGGGCCCCAATTGTAGCTGAGAGCCATCTCGAACATATCGCCGCGTCCGTCATTGTACCGGGTCAGGAGCGTTTCGACATAGGACTGGCCGAGCTGCATGTTGTAGCTGGGGTCATAAAGCCGTTTTGAGGCCTCCGTACCGCGGCGCATCAGCTGGCGGTCGCCTGTGATGTAGGAGGCCGTGCGCGGCATGAGCTGCATCAGGCCTGCGGCGCCCACGCGCGACTTGGCGTGGCTCATGAACTTCGATTCTTGGCGGATGAGGCCATAGAGCACGGCCTGGTCAATGGTGTAGCCGCCGGTTGGTTCAAGGTCATCCGGAACCGGATAAAGCGCGGACCACAGCGCGCGGTCCTCCGTCTCGCGAATGGCGAGGCCTTCGGCGAGGTGCACTTCCGCTGATGCCAGCTCCAACGAGCCCGCAAAGGCCAGCAGGTCTGCATCTTGCGACGGGGAAAGCTCGCCATGGGCAAAGCGAACCTCGAGCGAGGCTTCGTCATCCATGCCAATTTCGGCGAGAGCCGCAGCGCGCTCGAGCCGCGGATTGTCTTCCATAAGCGTCGCCATACGGACATCATCCGCATCAATTGGTGACCAATCGATTCCAGAGCCCCGGCCAAGTTGGCCAAGCGCCAATTGTCCGTAGAGGGTCAATGGATAGCTGCTGGCCAGGTCCAGGTGCTCCATCGCATCGCCCGCTTGGCCAAGGGCGAGGGCTGAGCGAGAGGACCAATAGGCGGCAGCGGCTCTCAGCGAGTTTTGCTGATGCGGTTCTGCAGCCATGGCGCTGTGGTATTTATAAGCGGCTTCCATATCGCCTTGGCGCCAGGCGACGAGGCCCGCAGTCCATTGCGCGAGCACTGCGCTGCCGCCGGAGCGGTCAGCGGCTTGGCGCGCAAGAGGGCCAGCTTTATCAAGCCGTCCGTTGACGTAATAACTTTCTGCGATCCAGCCGCGCACCCGGTCTGTCTGGCGCGCTGTCAGCACATTGAACTGACGCGGATCATTGAGGTAATTGAGTGCCTGCGTGGGGCGGTCCTTGGCCAACAGGTAGCGGATCCGCGATTCAATGCGTGCGACTTGGCGACGACGGCTTTTGCTCAGCGTATCGTAATCTGCCTCAAGCGCAGGGTTCAGATCAACATCCACGGATTGGCGCCACTTGCGCGCAACAGGTCGCTGGGGCCGCGCACCCGAAGGGCGGCGGCGCATCGCCAGGCGGTAGATCTGTCCCGCATCCGGATGATCCGCATAGGACGAAAGCCAACGCGCAAGCTCGCTATAAGAGCTACGATAGGCCGTGGGGTGCATAAAGCGTTGCTCAAACACATAGCCGAGCAGGATCGGGTTCTCGACATCCTCGATCAGAGGGTCAGCCGCACTCATTTTTCCGGCTTCTTGCAGCTCGAAAATCTCGCGGTACCGTGCCTCATCCTCTGGGGACAGAATATCGGGCGCAGCGGATGCAACGCTCGCTGAACCCAAGGCGACAAGGGCCGTGATCAAATGGCGTAGGGCCAAGGTGGATGCTCCTTCGACAGCCCCCAAAACCGGGGCTCACTCATGCTCAGCTCAGGATTTGGGCAGCACTTCGTTAAGCTTTGATTTCACGGCCAAAAGATCACGCCACGCGAGCCGTTTTTGTTGGGGTTGGCGAAGCAAAAATGCTGGGTGGAACATCGGAAGCGCAGGGATTGTGCGGCCCTCCGTCACGATGTCCCGAAATGAGCCACGCGAGCGAGTGATGCCTGGGGCCTCTGGAAAAAGAGATTGGGTGGGGACATTGCCGGTCAAAATGACGACTGCCGGGTCGGACAGCTCAATGAAGCGGCGCATAAACGGAAGGCACGTCGCGACCTCGGCTTTCGTGGGATTGCGGTTGCCAGGCGGCCGCCAATAGATCGCGTTGGAGATGCAGACCGGTGTCTGCCCATCAACCGGGGCTCGCGACATATCGATAGCCGCGAGCATCCGATCGAGGAGGTGACCGGAGCGACCGACAAAGGGCTTGCCCTGGCGGTCTTCTTCTTTGCCAGGCGCCTCTCCCATGACCAGAACAGGCGCTTTCAGAACACCATCATAGATCACGGGCCCCTTGGCACCCTCACGCAAGGTGCAACCCTCGAACGCGGCGATCGCTTCGATCAGCGTCTCGAGCGTGTCGCAGCTGACGGCGATGCGCTCGGCTTCGCTGATGGCTTCATCGGCGGGAATCGGTGCGCCTTTTGTCGATGGTCGCTTTGCTGTTGGGGTTTGAGCTGCCGGCACAGGCAGGGACTTGCGCTTTGGTGCGTCTTCCCAAGTTGCCAATCCGCCTGGGCTTTCAGCCTCGACGGTGGTCACGCCGGCATCTTGATAAAATTGGAGGATGGCGCGCGCTTGCTCGCCGGTCATCGCCGTGCTCATCGGTAGAACCATGCCGCGGCTCTCGCGGGACCTCAAGGATTCCATGCGATGCTGCAGCGCATGGAATCCTGAACGAACTCAGGGCAGTCTTTGCCCAACAACAAGGCTGAGACATCAATGTACGACGACACCCCCGTAGAACGCGAAAGCATGGAATTTGATGTCGTTATCGTCGGCGCGGGCCCTGCAGGCCTCGCTGCCGCGATACGACTGAAACAGCTCGAGGCTGAGAAGGGCAACGACATCTCCGTTGTTGTTGTGGAAAAAGGCTCAGAGGTCGGCGCACACATTCTCTCGGGTGCGGTGCTCGATCCGCGGGCTCTCGATGAGCTGCTTCCCGATTGGCGCGAGGACGACAGCTGTCCGATCGACACTGAAGTGACGGACGAGAAGTTCCTCTATCTCGGGCCAGCCGGGTCGATCCCGCTGCCGAACTTCGCTTTGCCTTCGATGCTCAAGAACCACGGCTGCTACGCCACGTCGATGTCGATGGTCTGCCGTTGGCTCGCCGAAAAGGCAGAAGCCATGGAGATCGAAATCTATCCGATGATGGCGGCCAACCAGACGGTCCGCCGCGAAGACGGATCGATCGCTGGCGTCATCGTGGGTGAGGTCGGTATCGGCAAAGATGGCGAGAAGAAAGATAGCTACGAGCCAGGCATGGAACTGCGCGGGAAATATGTCCTCCTTGCAGAAGGCGTCCGCGGCTCCATCAGCAAAAAGGTCATCGAAGAGTTCGGCCTCGACGAAGGCAAAGAGCCTCAGAAATACGGCATCGGCATCAAAGAGCTTTGGAAGGTGCCGGACGAGAATTTCAAGAAAGGCTTTGTTCAGCACACATTCGGTTGGCCGCTTGATAACTCCACGGGCGGTGGTTCGTGGATGTACCACTTCGGCGACAATTATGTCTCCGTCGGTTTTGTGGTCCATTTGAACTACAAGAACCCTTACCTTGCTCCGTATCAGGAATTCCAGCGCTTCAAAACCCATCCTGAGGTTCGCGGTTTCCTCGAGGGCGGGGAGCGCGTCGCTTACGGTGCGCGGGCGATTTCCGAAGGTGGCTTCCAGGCCGTCCCTAAACTGACCTTCCCAGGTGGCGCGCTGATTGGCTGTTCAGCTGGCTTCGTCAACGTCCCGCGGATCAAGGGCAACCACAACGCGATGAAAACGGGCATGATGGCGGCCGAGGCGGCTTATGAAGCCATCACCGAAGGCCGCGAAGGCGATGAGCTCGTTGGCTATCAGCAAGCCTATGATACGTCATGGGTCCGCGAAGAGCTGCATCTCGTGCGCAATGCCAAGCCGCTTTGGACCCAGTTCGGAACGATCCTCGGCGCGATTGCTCTCACTGGCTTTGATATCTGGACCAACATCCTGACCCGAGGTTTCTCTGTGTTCGGAACGCTGGGCCATAAAAAGACCGATGCAGCGTCGACGGAGCCAGCGTCAAAGCATAAGCCGATTGATTATCCGAAGCCCGACGGTGTCCTGACCTTCGACCGGCTGACCAATGTGAGTTTCTCCTTCACCAACCATGAAGAAGACCAGCCCGCTCACCTTCGGCTGACCGATGAGACCTCGCCGAACAAGGTGGAACTGCCGGTCTATGCTGGTCCTTCGCAGCGCTATTGCCCGGCCGGGGTCTATGAATATGTGGAAGACGGCGGCCAGCCGACCTTCCAGATCAACGCGCAGAACTGCGTCCACTGCAAAACCTGCGATATCAAAGATCCAGAGCAGAACATCACATGGACCACGCCAGAAGGCGGTGGTGGGCCGAATTATCCCAATATGTAAGGGTCTGATGCGCCCTTATTGCCCAAAAACCGTGCAGCGAAGATGAGGCGAAGGCCTTGACTTCGCAGCTCGAGAGCGTAGCTCAAGCGCTCTCCTGACATCCCGCTGTTATCCAACCCTCATCGGAGGTCGACGGCGGCTGTCCCCAAATTGAGCGAGCCGAGAAGGTCATGCCTAAGTCAAAGAACCGCCGGAAGCCTAAGTCCAATCGGTCAGCCGCCGAGACCAGCGTTGACGCACAGGTCATCGAAGCTGGTGCCGACGGCGCCAGGTCGGAGCGCGCGGAACAGCCTGCGCCGAAGAAAGCTGCTGTCAGTCCTTTGCAGTTCCTCCGTCAGGTCCGTTCGGAAATGCAGAAGGTCACCTGGACCACCCGCGGCGAGACCACGGTCTCAACGATCATGGTGCTGATCATGGTGACGATCATGTCGCTCTTCTTCTTTGCAGTCGATCAGTTCTTGCGGTTCATCGTCCCGCTGATCCTGTCCCTCAATCTGTCTTAAGGCTCACCCCATGTCCGACGCGAAATGGTACATCGTCCACGCCTATTCCAACTTCGAAAAGAAGGTCGCTGAATCAATCAAAGCGTCTGCGGAAGAAAAAGGTCTCGACCATCTCTTCGAAGATGTGCTGGTCCCGACCGAAGAGGTCGTCGAAGTCCGCCGTGGCCGGAAGGTCAACACTGAGCGCCGCTACTTCCCAGGATATGTCCTGGTGAAGATGGTTCTCAACGACCAGACCTACCACGTGGTCAACGAGACCAACAAAGTCACGGGCTTTCTGGGGCAGGGGAAAAAGCCGCTGCCGATCACGCAGAAGGAAGTCGACCGCATCCTCGGCACGATGGAGGAGAGCGAGCAGGCGCCAGCCATGCCAGCGATCATCTACGAGGTCGGTGAGATGGTGAAAGTGATCGACGGTCCGTTCGCATCGTTCTCCGGTGTGGTCGAAGACGTCGATCAAGAGAACGCTCGCCTGAAGGTGTCCGTATCGATCTTCGGCCGAGCGACACCGGTCGAGCTTGAATACAACCAGGTCGATAAAGAGAGCTAAGGACTGCTGGCGGGGCGCTGATTTCTGGCTTTCAGAGTCTTGAGGCGCTGCGCTGTAACGGCCACATCATAAAAATGCCGATGTCCGAAGACAAAGCCCGCGATAAGCGCGCCTTGGTGATCGAAAAAGCGACTGAGCTTTTTTGGCGCCAGGGCTATGACGGCGTATCGATCGGCGATCTGGTCCAGGCGACGGGCCTGAACCGTTACACGCTCTACCAGGCCTTTGGTGGCAAGCGCGAAATCTTCATCGCCGTTCTGCGCGACTACATCGCTGAGTCGGTGGTGGAGGTGGAAGAGGCTTTCGCTGGATCAGACGACAGTCCCTACGAGGTCCTGCACACGGCGCTTTTCGATAAGATGCTTGATCCTGAAATGTTTCCAGCAGGCTGCTTAATGTGCACCACGGCTGTGGATGTTGCGGCAAAGGACGAGGAGGTGGCGGAGATCCTCAATCGCGCCGTCATCGACCTGAACGAGGTGTTTAACTCGAAATTCGCGGCGGCTCAGTGTGCTGGACAGGCGCGGCAAGATCAAAATCCCCGGGCATTTGGCGAACTTGCAACATCACTGTACTTCTCTCTCGGCGTTCAGGCCAGAATGGGCCGGAGCCGTGAGGCCTTGGCCGAGGCCCTCCGCACAACGGCGGACAGTTTGAAACTTATCTGACAGCCATTGATTTTAGAATGGTCGTTCTGATATGCGCATGCAGACCTCGAAGGGTACAGGTATGCCAGTCAAAAGCCGCACATTTGTCGACCGTTTTGCCGTGGGCTTCACAGAGTTTGTGTTGGCCCAGCGCTTCCTCGTGATTCTTCTCACTTTGGTCGGCGTGTTTGCGCTCGCCACCCAAGCCAAACATCTCACGTTTGAGAACAATTACCGGGTTTTCTTCAGCGATGAAAATCCAGAACTGCAGGCGTTCGAAAATCTCCAGGCGACCTACACCCAGACGGACAATGTCTTTTTCTTTGTGAAGCCCAAAGACGGCCGCGACGTCTTTGAACCTGAGACGATGACGGCCGTGGCCGAGATCACCGAAGAAGGCTGGCAGCTGCCATACTCCATTCGCGTCGATAGCATCACGAATTTTCAGTACACCTACGCCGAAGAGGATGACCTTATCGTCGAGGATCTCGTCTATGATCCGGGTTCGTTGACTGAGGAGGAGTTCGCCGAAAAACGCGCTGTGGCTCTGGCAGAGCCCATCCTGGTTCGGCAGTTGGTCACCGAGGATGGCACCGCGACGGCGGTCAACATCACGCTTCAGTTTCCTCAAATCAGCAATGATGAGGTTCCTGAAGTGGCGTTCGCTGCGCGGGAAATCCGCGAGCGGATGGCTGCAAAATATCCCGATCTTGAATTTGCGATCTCTGGCGGCGGCCTTCTCAACATGGCCTTCATGGAAAGCGGGCTTGCGGACAACACAACGCTTGTGCCGCTCATGTTCCTCGTTGTGATCATTCTGTCCTTTGTCACGGTGCGCTCGTTCAGTGCGACGATCTCCCTGTTCCTTGTGATCGTTTTGTCTGTGCTCGTGACAGTGGGCGCGGCCGGGGTCATGCGCATCCCTCTCACACCGATTTCGCTCAGCTCGCTCATCGTCGTGCTCACCCTTGCGGTGGCGGACGGTATCCATATTCTCCTGACCTTCCGGCAAAACATGCAGAAAGGCATGGCGAAGAGGGAGGCTCTGATCGACGCCATCCGCGTCAACTTCCTCGCGGTGGGCATCACCTCGCTGACCACAATTGTCGGGTTCATGGCGCTTAACTTCTCCGACTCCCCGCCGTTCTGGCATTTGGGCAATATGTCCGCTGTCGGTATTTTTGCGGCCTGGGCGCTCTCGGTCACGTTCTTCCCGGCCATGCTCAGCTTGCTCCCTGCGAAGGCTGCGGTGCGGGAGGACTATGTTGATCGCCATACGGTGATGGACCGCTTTGCTGACTTCATTCTGCCGCGGCGAAATATCTTTGCCGTGCTCGCCCTCGGAGGTGTTGTTGCTTTGGTGGCGATGATCCCGCGGATGGAGCTTAATGATCAATGGACCAAGTATTTCGGTGAACGGATTGAGTTTCGCCGCGATACGGATGTCATCAGCCAGCACTTTGGGCTGTTCACGGTCGAGTTTTCTGTCGAGGCCAATGGCCCTGGCGGGATTTATGAGCCTGAATATTTGGAGCGCCTCGACGCGTTCGCCTCATGGCTCGAAACCCAGCCCAATGTGGCGCATGTGTATTCGCTTTCGGACATCATGAAGCGGCTCAACAAAAATCTGAATGCAGATGATCCGTCTTTCTATCGTTTGCCTGATGATCGTGAGCTCGCGGCGCAATATCTTCTGCTTTACGAGCTGTCGCTGCCTTATGGTCTCGATCTCAACGACCGGATCAATATCGATAAATCGGCGACGCGCCTGACGGTGACGATGGAGGACGGGCCGACCCAGGAGACCAAAGACCTTTTGATCGCATCGGCGGCCTACCTTGAGGAGAACTTCCCTGAGGGCCTGAGGCCCACACCGACATCGACCCAGGTCATGTTCACGTTCATCACGGACCGGAATGTCGAGCAGATGATCCAAGGCACTGTGTTCGCGATCCTAGCGATCTCAGTCATCATGATCTTTACCTTCCGTAGTCTGAAGCTTGGTGTTTTGAGCCTTGTGCCCAACACACTCCCCATCGCGACCGCGTTTGGAGCGTGGGCCATTTTGGTGGGTGAGATTGGTTTCTCCGTCTCTGTTGTCGCAGCTATCAGCTTGGGGATCGTTGTCGACGACACGGTTCACCTCATCACCAAATATGTCCGGGCGCGAAGAGAGCAGGGGCTCTCAGCTGAAGATGCCGTGCGTTACTCATTCAACACTGTGGGCTTGGCCATCATCGTCAACACGATCATTCTCTCGATCGGTTTCAGTGTCCTGATGTTCTCCACCTTCAAAGTGACGGTCGACATGGGCCTTCTGACGAGCCTTTCGATCGTTTTCGCCCTCATCCTCGACTTCCTGCTCCTGCCCGCGCTCCTCATTTGGACCGATGGCGGACGCGAAACCAAAACCAAACTGGAGGCCACCCATGCTGCGCCAAACCTCTCTTCTGTTTAGTCTTCTCGCTGCAACCGCTCTCAGCACGGCTCTTCCGAGCCAGGCTGCGGCGCAAGCCCAAGACGTCGCCGCTATGACGGAAGACGAGCGCCGCGGATACGACGTCGCCGCTCGCTCTGACCAATCCGACATTGGCTTTGGAAGTTCATCTGTTCAGGCCCAGATGATCCTTCGCAATGCTGCTGGACAGGAAAGCGCGCGCGATCTCTCTTTTCAGACGCTTGAGCGCGAGACGGATGAGGTTGGCGACAAATCGCTGGTCATTTTTGAAAGCCCTCGCGATGTCGAAGGGACAGCGCTCTTGAGCCATGCGCAAATTCTAGAGCCCGATGATCAGTGGCTCTATTTGCCTGCACTCAAACGCGTGAAGCGGATCAGCTCCGCCAACAAGTCGGGACCTTTTGTTGGTTCTGAGTTTGCATTTGAGGATTTCACATCGACCGAACTTAATAAGTACACCTACCGTTATGTCGGCGAAGAGGATTTTGAAGGTCTGACCGTCGATGTTGTGGAGCGGTTTCCACGCTACGAGCGCTCAGGCTACACACGCCAGGTGAGCTATGTCGATCAGGACATCTTCCAGCTCCGGAAGGTGGATTTCTATGACCGTAAGGACACGCTCCTCAAAACACTCACGCTCACGGATTATCGCGAGTATGATGGTGTCTGGCGTGCGCATCGCCTGTCGATGGTGAACCACCAAAATGGCAAGGAAACCGATCTGGTGTATGAGGACTACGATTTCTCACAAGATCTGCAGCCCGGTGATTTCGATAAGGGCGTGCTCTCGCGCATTCGCTAACGTGTTGACCTTAGGGGGACGACATGAAGACAATCAGTGCACTGGCCGCCGTTGCGGCATTCTCCTCGGGCCTCGCTTCAGCGGGTGAATGGGATTTCGGCGGCGAGCTTGCCGCCGAACTTCGCGCGTTTCCGCAAGAGCCAGTACTTAATGAACAGCTGCGTGATCTTCAGCCATCTGGCGCCTTTCTTGGCGATGTTCGTTGGAGGTCGGACAATGGCAAGCACCAGTTTGTCGCTGTGCCTTTCTATCGTCTCGATGGTGAGGATGACGAACGGACGCACGCGGATTTACGTGAAGGCTACTACCGGTACGCTGGGAACAATGTCGACATCTTGGTCGGCGCCGCGAAGGTCTTCTGGGGCGTGGCAGAGAGTCGGCACCTCGTCGATATCGTCAACCAAACCGATGCTGTCGAAGACATCGATGAGGAGGACAAGCTCGGCCAGCCGATGGTCAAGGTCTCACTGTTGAAAGACTGGGGTACCATCGATGTCTTTGCGCTTCCCTATTTCCGTCCAAGGACGTTCCCCGGCACGCGTGGGCGGCTTCGTTTCGATCCTGTGATCAACGACGATGATCCGATTTACGAAGATGCTGACGAAGAATGGAGCACGGACTTTGCTATCCGTTACAGCCATTTTTTCGGTAACTTCGACGTCGGTGTCAGTGGGTTCACGGGAACCTCGCGCGAACCACGCTTTGTTTTTTCACCTGATGGGATTGATCCGAACGGCCAGCTCATCCCGTTTTATGATCAGATCAATCAAGTGGGCATCGATGTCCAGTACACGAATGAAGCATGGCTTTGGAAGTTTGAAGGCATCGTGCGTGAGGGGCAGGGCGATACCTTTGCGGCGACCGTGGCCGGGTTCGAGTACACTTTCTTTGGTGTGACCCAAGGCGGTGCTGATCTCGGTGTTCTGGTCGAGTATCTCTATGACGGTCGAGAGGACTTCATTGCTCCCCCAACCGCGTCCAACAATGACCTCTTCTATGGCGCTCGTTACGCCCTCAACGATTTTCAGGATACGTCGATTTTGATTGGTGCGATTACTGATTTAGAAAATGGTAGCTCGTCAGGATTGGTTGAGGCGGAGCGGCGGTTTGGCCAGAATTGGACCGCCGAATTTGAGGCCCGCATCTTCTACAATGTTGATAATCAAGATCTTCTCAGCGCTTTCGAAGACGACAGCGTCATAACCCTGCGCGTCACCCGGTTTTTCTAAGGCTTGTAAGGGGTGCACTGAACACTCGACGGAAGTGTCACCACAAAATCGTCTGACCGTCGGCGTAGGATGCAGCCATTGTTCGTGCTGACAATGTCATAGGTGGAAGGAAGAGCGGGGCTTCGCGTTTCATAGCTTGTCGGGCGCGGCGGAAGCACGGTCACGACCGGCTGTAATCGCGGATCAGGCGGACCGAACGCCAAGCTTTCGCGCCCTTCGGCTCTCGAGAGGGCATAAGCCACCGCGCTCAGATCGTCGTTTGGACCCAGGGCAAGGACCGCAGGTTTTTCGGCCTGGCAAGCCGGGCTGATGCACGCCGCCAGCCCCATAACCGCTCCGAAACCTAGCATTCTCATCGTAAACCCTCCGGCATCCGCATATCTCGATTCGATGCGGGTATGTTCACCGGAAGCTCCAGAGCGGGCCCTTTAGCATCTACGCTGGCCTGGCTGGTGACGGGGCTCGTCGTTGTGACCAGTGGACATGAGCCGGTTTCACGATAGGAGAGGGCCGCAGCCAGGAGAACCTCGGACTCATCGCCAAGGGTGCCCTCCAGGTCATCGACCACGGTGCAGCCATCTGTGATCACGCCGAACGGCGATGGATTGTCACTTGGGACAAAGCCATCCGAATACCCACCAAACCCTTTGTCGTTCACGCCCTGAAATTGGATCGTGTAATAGGTCTCGCCGCAATTATCGGTGGGATAAAAGCCGTAGGGCTTTCCGCAAGTGACGTCTCCGATCAGAATGACTTCGAAATCAACGCCTTGAAGCCCATTGATGACGGCCTCTGAAGCTGAACATGTGCTCTCCGTCGACAGAATAAAGACTCGATTGATGTTGAGGACAGGAAGGGCGTTACCGCTCGGTAGGCTGAACCCAAGTGTGGTGCGGTAGAATGGAATGGCGTTGTTGGTCTCGCCGGTGACTGGGTTCACATCGCCAGCATCATCATTGAACCGAAGGTTTTCAAACGTCCGACCTGACGTGAAGCTTGGGCCTGCGATCATGTAGGAAAGTTGTGCAGCGATCGCCAGCAATCCGCCTCCATTGTATCGCAGGTCAAGCACCAGGTCGTTGACGTTGGCGGCCTGCAGTTGCTCCATCGCGTCAACGATCTCTTCTTCTGACGAGAACGGACTAAAGGTGTTGAAAAGAACGTAACCCACATTGCCGAGACCGGTGTTGATGACCTTCACCGTGTTGACCGGATCAGACGACAGGTTTTCGGAGACCAGCGTCACCGTCCGTGACGATGCTGCTCCCGGATCGAGCACTTCGAACGTATGCGTCTCACCAGCGGTTTCGGGGAAGAGGCCTGCATTCAGGGCATCAACGGCGGCATCGCTCGACGCATTGATGAGATCGACACCGTCGACGGTAAGGATCTGTGCGCCGCGCACAAAATTGGCGAGACCGCCAACCTCTGCAGAAGCGGGTGTGCCCGGATCAGTGTATCGCACGCGGAAATTTCGCGGCGGTGTGGTCGCAATGGCTGCGTAGCTGACGCCATAGCTCGCTGAAGGTGCTGAGTTGCGCTGCTCGAGAAACTCTTCTGTGGGCTGGCTGAAATGAAAATCGTCCCGATCTTCGCCAGAAGGCTCAACGGCCGATGTCTTCAAGAGATCGAAATACGCAAGGCGGTCATTGAAGGTGGCCGGGTCGAGATCGGGGACTTCATCATTCCAAAGATACGTCTCATTGGTCCACGAGCGGAGCCAAAAGTTCTCAATGGTCGTCGAACCGGACTGATCAGGGAAGGTGTTGCCCTCGATGTCGGTTCCGCTGCGCGGGTTTTCACATTGGGCGATGAACTCCGACGCAGGCTCGTAGACCCCGGGGTTCCAGACCGGTTCGTTGCCGGAGCCAGTGGATCCATTGTTTGGGAAACTTACGAACCCGCCGCTGCTGCCGCCCGTATCGCAAGCGCCCAGCGCCAAAAACGCAGCGCTCGACAGGCACCCCCAAAAGCACCGACTTTGGCGCATCGTTCTCATCCACTTACCCAACATACTCCGAGTAAAGGGGTCTCTCGGGATGGAGGCAAGTGAAGGTCTTGATGGGATTTCGCCGCTTGAAAGCAAAAAAAACGGGCCCGTGGGCCCGCTTTTGGATCTCTTTGGAGAAAGTGCTTACGCAGCTTTTTCCTCAGCTGGGTCACGCAGCACATAACCACGGCCCCAGACTGTCTCGATATAGTGCTCACCCTCGGTTGCCGAGGACAACTTCTTCCGCAACTTGCAGATGAAGACATCAATGATCTTCAGCTCAGGCTCATCCATGCCGCCGTAAAGGTGGTTGAGGAACATCTCTTTCGTCAGGGTCGTGCCCTTCCGAAGGCTGAGAAGTTCGAGCATCTGATACTCTTTGCCCGTCAGGTGCACGCGCTGACCAGCAACTTCGACGGTTTTCGCATCGAGGTTCACGGACAAGCTGCCTGTGTTGATCACGGACTGACTGTGGCCTTTGGAGCGGCGCACAATAGCGTGGATCCGGGCGACCAGTTCGTCCTTGTGGAAAGGCTTGGTCATATAGTCATCAGCGCCGAAACCAAGGCCACGGACCTTGTTTTCTGTGTCGCCGAGACCCGTCAGGATCAGGATTGGTGTGGCGACTTTCGCCACACGGAGCTGCTTGAGAACATCAAAACCGGTCATGTCCGGAAGGTTCAGATCAAGCAGAATGATATCGTAGTCGTACAATTTGCCGAGGTCGACGCCCTCTTCACCAAGGTCCGTCGTGTACACATTGAAGCCGTCCGACTTGAGCATCAGTTCAATGCTCTGGGCCGTCGCGCCATCATCCTCGATTAGCAGAACCCGCATGGAACCCGTCCTCCTCGTCCGTGTAGGCCTCACACCGCCAATGGCGGCGCCCGAATATGTTAAAGCTAACCAATATTTACTTTCATAAAGATTAACGTTGCGAATTTTCGAATCGCTTGGTCATCTTCCATCAACCCAATAGAGGTTGCGTCGCGATTCTGCGCAAGGCTGCACACCGATGATTTTTCACGGTGATCAGCAGGCGTCTCGCCTATTTTTTGCGGAAACGATCGAGGCTGACAACATCAGCACCGCCTGAGGGTGGTTCATCATCCGGCGGCGTATCGGGATCGTCGCTGGGAGTCTCTGGCTCTTCGGATGCTCGTTCAGGCATCTCAGACATTGGCTGGAACTGAAGGGCAAAGTTCGAAGACGGGTCAGCAAACTGGGTCACTGCTTCGAACGGGACGACCAGCCGTTCAGGGATGCCCTTGAACTTGAGCGTCACCATGAAGCGATCCTCATCGACCACCAAATCATCAAACTGATGCTGGAGGACGATGGTCATCCGGTCCGGGTACTGCGTTCTCAGCCGATCGGCGATATCCACACCTGAGGCGAGGGTGTCGAACTCGATGTAGAAATGATGCTCACCGGGAAGGCTTCCCAGGTCACGGGTGATGGTGAGGACTTCCCGCACGACGCCGCGCATCGCGTTTTGGGTGAGCCAAGCATAGTCAAGTTCGGTACTGTCGGACATCGGAACAAGCCCTAATGCTTCGCGGCTGCGGTGTCACCTAGGAGGGTGGCAATCCTTTCAGCAGCGGGCGCAAATTCTTCGCGGAAGGCTGCAGGCGTCGTTGCCAAATCGGCGGAGAGGGGCAGCCGGAGCGCAATGTCCGTGCCGATCTCCTCGATTAGTGCGGGGTCGAGGTCATCCCCAAGCGGACCGCCCGTCATGTTGATAACAAGCCCCAAAAGCGGTGCGCCGACTTTTTCAAAGAGCGCTGCACCTCGACGCACGTCGGCGGTGGCCAGCGGGCTAGGCGTCGCCACCAAGATCGCGCCGTCGAGCTTCAAACGTTGGACAAGCGAGAGGTGGGCGTCCCCCGTTCCGGGCGGGGTGTCGACGACCAGGACATCAAGTTCTCCCCAACGGGTGTCCTCGATCAGTTGCCTGGCGGCATTCATCACCATGGGACCACGCCAGGCCACGGCTTGGCGTTCATCGACCATATAGCCAATCGAGACGAGCTTGAGGCCGCCAATCTCGGCAGGAATGATCTTTCCATCTTCCGCTTTCAGACGCTGCTCCGAAGGAAAGAGAACCGGCAGAGATGGGCCGTGTATATCGAGGTCGAGAAGCCCGACCCGGGCGCCGCTTTGCGCCAGATGGAGGGCTAGGCCTGCTGCGACCGTGCTTTTGCCCACGCCGCCTTTGCCTGATGCCACAGCGACAACCCGCTGCACACCGGCGGGGCGCATAGGTTCAGCTCGGAGCCCAGGAATGGGGGGCGCTTTTGCTCCAAGCCTCAAGGGATCGGCGTGGCCACCGCCTTGCGGGCGAGGGGGCGGCGCTTGGGGGGCTTTGCCCGCAGGGCCATGGGAGCTCTCCACCAGCGTGATCCGATCGAGGCCAGTCTCTTGTTTGAGCTTGGTTTCTAGGGCTGTGACGTCGCTTATGGGGCTCGATAAGATGACGGTCGCTGACAGTGCGCCGTCGCGGCTGAGCAGCGTAATGTCGCCGCTCGCAGCCTCTTCTTGGAGCACGCGTCTCATCACAGCTTCAGCCCGGCCTTTGCGGGCGGCCTCTCGCATACGGTCGATCATAGCGGCAGATGGCGCCTTTCCATTGCGTTGTCCTTTGAACGCCACATATACCCGGTATCTCAAAGACAAAGTCTTTTCACGAAGGCGCCCCTGAGGGGGCTGCGTAACTAGGCGGATCAATGCCCTGGACTGATAAGCCATCAGGCTCACAAAACTCCGGCCCATGGGGCCGTCCCGAAGGAAGCAACGGCTCAGGCGGAGGAGGCCCACGCGGCGGCGGCGGTGGTCGCGGCGGTGCTCCTGACCTTGAAGAACTCCTCCGTTCAGGCCGTGAGCGGTTTGGTCGCGGTGGCCGCGGTGGTGGAGGCGGTGCCGGTGGCCAAATGAACGCGCCCAGTGGCCCAGTGATTGGGCTTATCCTTTTTGCTGGTCTCGCGCTTTATGCGTTTTCTGGACTCTATCAGGTCGCGCCAGGCTCACGTGGTGTGGTGACGACTTTTGGTAACTTCACCAATCTCACGGATCCCGGCCTCAACTGGCATATTCCAGCACCGTTCCAGTCGGTCGAAGTGGTGGCTGTCGAAGAAGACCGCCGCGTGCAAATCGGCGGCAGCTCGAACCGGATCTCCATGCTGACCTCCGACCTCAACATCGTTGATGTGGGTTTGCAGGTGAACTACCGGATCAAGAGCGACGCCACGTGGGATCCATCGTCTGGCGAGCTTCCCAATGCGGGCAAGTTCATTTTCAACATCGAAGAGCCCGACGATGCGGTGAAGATTTCTGCTGAAGCTGCGCTTCGCGAAGTGGTCGGCGCCAATGAATTTGAGCCGATCATCTCCAGTGGCCGCCGGATCGTCAACGAGCAGACCGCGAGCATCCTCCAGGCGACACTCGATAGCTACAATGGCGGTATCGAGGTCATCCGGGTCAACTTCGGTCAGGCCGACCCGCCGCAGCTTGTGATCCCTGACCAGCGGGACGTGATCGACGCCAACAGTGAAGCTGAGCAGCAGGTCAACGTGGCCACCGGCTATGCCAACCAAAAAGTTCCGCGGGCAGAGGGTGAGGCACGGCAGGTTGTGCTGAACGCTGAAGCCTATGCAGCGGACGTTGTCGCTCAGGCTCGCGGTGATGCTGCGCGCTTCGATGCGATCTACGAAGAGTATGTCAAAGCGCCAGAGGTCACGCGCCAGCGGATGTATCTTGAGACCATGGAAATGGTGCTCGGTGATATGAACAAAGTGCTGATCGATGACGATGCAGGCGGCACGCTGCCTTACCTCAACATCAATGAACTGGCGCGCGAAGCGCAGCGTTCGGCACCTCGCCGCACGAACAACCAAGGAGCCCAACAATGAACCGTTCCATTGGTATCGTTCTGGGCCTGATCGCCTTTATCGCCGTGACTGTTGCGTCGGGCACATTCCTGATGGTTCGCGAAGATCAGCAGGCGCTGGTTCTTCAGTTCGGTGACCCGGTTGAGACCTACTCCTCGGAAGAGGCGGGCCTCCACATCAAATTTCCGTTCCTTCAGAACGCGATCTTTTTTGATGCGCGTAACCTCAACTTTGACGCTGATCCAGTTGAGGTGATTGTCGCGAACGAAGAGCGTCTCTTGGTTGACGCCTTTGTCCGTTATCGGATTTCTGATCCTCTGGTTTATTTCCAAACGCTGAGCCGCGGCTCAGCGGATCCCGTGAACATGCGCCGACGGTTCAATGATCGTCTTGACGCTGTGCTCGGCGAAGCCATGCGGGAAGTTTTGGGTGAGGTGACCATTCGCGCGATCATCACCGAACAGCGCAATGCCCTGATGAGCGACATCCAAGACAATGTCGCAAGCGAAGCGCTGAAGCTCGGTGTCACGATCATCGACGTGCGGATCCGCCAGGCTGACTTCCCTGAGGAGAACGCTGCGAACGTCTATCGGCGGATGTCGTCAGACTACAACCAGCAGGCCCAGCGCATCCGTGCTGATGGTGAGCGGCGCGCCCGGGAGATCCGTGCGCAGGCGGATAAGGATGCAATTGAGATCCTCGCGACAGCCAATGAGGAGGCCCAGCGCATCCGCGGTGCGGCTGATGCGACGCGGAATGGAACCTTCGCTGACGCGTACAGCAAAGACCCAGAGTTCTTCGCATTCTACCGGTCACTGACAGCTTATGAGAAGGCGCTGCGGGATGGTGAAACCACCATCATCCTGTCACCCGACTCGGAGTTCTTCCGGTACTTCAACGACACGGAAGGCGGCAATTAAGCTGCCGCCACCGTCACCTTTTTGAGAACGCTCCAATAGCTCGGCTGGATATCTGTCCGGCCGAGCTTTTTCTTTTCCTGGAGCATCTTGTGCGCCTTGGGCAGCCTGAAGCATGGGACATACATCATAAGATGATGCTCAGCGTGGTAGCCGACCCAATAGGGGGCGAGGATCTGGCGCTCAATAAAGTTGGTATGCGTCGTGCGCGCATGGGTCAGGGGATCATCGAGATCTGTATCCACACACGCATGTTCGCCAATGTTCCGGATTCGAGTGGCGAGAGGGAACCAGGTGGCAAGCGGCAACAGCCATCCCACGAGATAAAGCCAAGGCTGTCCGATCGCTGTCAGCACGGCAAAGATGACCGCGTTCGAAAGAAAGAAGCGGCTTAGCCCACTCCGGCTCGCGACGATCGATCCGCCGTCGACCTCATCAATCTTGTTGCGCGGCAGAAGCGCCGACATCGCAAAGAGGCGCTGCTTAAGAAAGGTCTGACCCGTCAAATCACGGAACACTTTCCGCGCCAGGCTGGCCTTGGTCACAGGAAAGGGCGCCGCAAGCGGAAGATCGGGATCCTTGTCCGATTGCACATAGCGATGGTGGGACAGGTGGTAAGGTCGGTAGCCGGTGAGGTCGGCCCCAACGGGCGCTGCGGTCGGCCATTGCCCAAGGGCGTCATTGATCGCCTTGTTGCGCGAAAGCAGCCCATGGGCCGCCTCATGCATCAAGACAGCGAGCCCCAATTGCCGCGCGCCGATCACCATCACCGCGGGAATCACCACGAGCGGATGAAAGCCGCTCCAGACGATCACGGCCATCGCCGCGGCGATCACGCCCCATGCATGGAGCACAAGTGCTGCGCCCTCCCACGTGACGGGTTTGGTGAGTTGCTTCCATTCCTCCTCCGAAAACAACGATTTGAGCGATGTGGTAGCGGTCATTGGCGACTCTCCTTGCCTCATCATACCACGGCGAACAGGCCGCAGGTATCTTGTGGTTGCGCGGCACGCGGGCAGGGGTAAGAGCACATCTATGGCTGAATCTTCGTTTTTGCTCGATTACCTGCCGATCCTGATCTTTCTGGGCCTCGCCTTGGTGCTTGGCGGCGTGTTCCTCGCTCTGCCTGCTGTCTTGGCGCCCTCCAATCCCGATCCTGAGAAGAACTCGACCTATGAGTGCGGGTTTGAGCCCTTCGAGGATGCGCGGATGAAGTTCGACGTTCAATTCTACATCGTCGCGATCTTGTTCATCATCGTCGACCTCGACGTGGCGTTCTTGTTTCCCTGGGCTGTGACGCTGTTCAATCCGGAGCTCGGCCTGGACCGGAGTTTCCAGATCTATTCGTTCTGGTCGATGTTCATCTTCCTCGCCGTGTTCTTCATCGGCTTTGCGTATGAGTGGAAAAAGGGCGCACTCGAATGGCGCTAGGCTGCTCTGCGCCATTGCTGTGCGTTGCCTTGCCCCGCGGGCACCGATAACCCGCAGAACCAACAAAGGGATCAAGTCTCATGGCCAATGATAGCGACGTGAAGCTCGACGACGGCCAGACATCGACAGCTCTCGAAGGGCTTCAAACGCCGTCGAACAAGCCTCTCATGGGCGTCCCTCAACCCAAGCCCATCACGGCGGCTGATCTTCCTTATGGCACCGCCGGCCGTTCGGATGTGGTCGGCTATGATCCGAAGGCAGAGGACCCTTTCTTTCGCCATGTGAACAATGAGCTTGCCGACAAAGGCTTCTTCACGGCGCCCGCGGACGCCGTGATCAACTGGGCGCGCACCGGCTCGCTGATGTGGATGACCTTCGGTCTCGCGTGCTGCGCCGTGGAAATGATGCAAGCCTCCATGCCGCGCTATGATCTCGAGCGGTTCGGCATGGCCCCGCGCGGCTCACCTCGCCAGTCGGACCTCATGATCGTCGCCGGGACCTTGACCAACAAAATGGCGCCGGCCCTTCGCAAGGTCTACGACCAGATGCCCGAGCCGCGCTATGTTGTCTCGATGGGCAGCTGCGCCAATGGCGGCGGCTATTACCACTACAGCTATTCCGTCGTCAGAGGATGCGACCGCATTGTGCCTGTGGATGTCTATGTTCCGGGATGTCCACCCTGTGCTGAAGCGCTCGTCTACGGTCTTTTGCAATTGCAGAAGAAGATCCGCCGGGAAGGAACGATCCAGCGATGAACGACGCCGCCGCTTCCTATCTCGATGATCTGAATGAGCTGCAGGACCACATCGCCGGCCAGTTCGGAGACGATATCGTCTCAAGCCAGGTGGCTTATCAAGAGCTGACCGTCACCGTGCCGTGCAGCCGGATCATTGATGTGCTGACATTTCTTCGCGATGACAGCATGTGCCAGTTCTCGCAGTTGATTGAGCTGGCAGGGGTTGACTATCCTGAACGCCGCAAGCGCTTTGATGTGGCCTATCATCTCCTCAGCATCACCAACAACGCGCGCATACGGGTCAAGATCCAGGCCAATGAGACGGATGCGGTGCCTTCGGTATGCGAAGTCTATCCGAACGCTGATTGGTATGAGCGTGAAGCCTTCGATATGTATGGGATCGTCTTCGAAGGGCACCCCGATATGCGGCGGCTTCTGACCGATTACGGCTTTGAAGGGCATCCGCTGCGCAAAGACTTTCCGCTCACCGGCTATACCGAAGTGCGCTGGGACGACGAGCAGCAGCGCGTGGTCCACGAGCCTGTGAAGCTGACGCAAGAATACCGCGACTTCGACTATCTCTCCCCGTGGGACGGATCGGACTATGTCCTGCCCGGAGATGAGAAAGCCGACGAGAAGGCAGGTTGACCCATGGCTGACGGCAACACTCGCACCATCACAATCGACGGCGCACCGACTGCTGAAGATGACCGTCCGTTCACGATCAATTTTGGGCCACAACACCCAGCGGCGCACGGTGTCTTACGCTTGATCCTTGAGCTCGACGGCGAAGTTGTCGACCGCGTGGACCCGCATATCGGCCTTCTGCATCGCGGCACGGAAAAGCTCATCGAGCATAAGACCTATCTTCAGGCGATCCCGTATTTTGATCGCCTGGATTACGTGGCGCCGATGAATCAGGAGCACGCGTTCGTCCTGGCGGCGGAGAAGCTCCTCGGGGTCGAGGTGCCGCGGCGCGGTAAGATCATCCGGGTCCTGTTTTCTGAGATGGGCCGGATGCTGTCTCATATCCTCAACGTGACGACCCAGGCAATGGATGTCGGCGCCCTCACGCCTCCCCTTTGGGGCTTTGAGCAGCGCGAAAAGCTCATGACCTTCTATGAGAGGGCTTGCGGTGCTCGTCTGCACGCCAACTATTTCCGAGTTGGCGGTGTCCATAAGGACTTACCGCAAGACCTGATCGATGACATCTATGCCTGGACGGAGACCTGGAGAAACGTCTCGGATGAGATCGAAGGTCTGATCACGGATAATCGGATCTTCAAGCAGCGCAATGTCGATATTGGTGTCGTGACAAAAGAGCAGGCCCTCGAGTGGGGCTTCACCGGCGTGATGCTGCGCGGCTCGGGTGTGCCGTGGGATTTGCGGAAAGCGCAGCCCTACGAGATCTACGATGAGCTCGATTTCGATGTGGTGATTGGTAAGAACGGTGACTGCTACGATCGCTATGTCGTGCGCATCGAAGAGATGTTCCAGTCGATCAAGATCATGCGTCAGTGCATTGAGATGCTGGAGCCGGGCCCGTGATGACCACGGACGGAAAAGTTGGTCCGCCGAGTCGCGCAGAGATGAAGTCATCGATGGAAGCCCTGATCCATCACTTCAAGCTGTACACGGAAGGGGCTAAAGTCCCTGCGGGTGAGGTCTACACAGCTGTGGAAGCGCCAAAGGGTGAGTTCGGCGTGTACCTCGTTTCCGATGGTTCGAACCGTCCTTACAGGTGCAAGATCCGCGCGCCTGGCTATGCCCATATCCAGGCGATGGACTGGATGTGCCGCGGCCATATGCTGGCAGACGTCTCCGCCATCATTGGAACGCTCGACATCGTCTTTGGCGAGATTGACCGCTAGCCCAGATTGATCGTGTAGGCGGCAAGATAGCTCGCCGCGACCGCGATCAGCGGTGTGAAGAAGTGGCGACCCAGCCCGTCTTCACGCCACACGAAGGCGTTCATGATCATAGCAACGATGAGGCCGAAAAAGGCACTCGCGCCGATGATCGCAAGGTCGTCTTGCGTGATCCAAGACAGGGTCTCAGCGCTATCGTCCGGGCGACGCGCAAAATAGGCGACCAAAGCCAAACCGCCGACCCGGAAAATGATCCCGAAGATCGACTTCAAAAAGAACGTGCCCAGGATCACCACACCAGCAGCAATCAGGATCGTCATCAGTTCTGCGTTCATGCTCAACTCTCCCCGGCGAACTCCTTAGCACCGCCGCGCGGCTTTGTCGCTTGGTCGAGATGCCTTTTGGCTCAACGTCAAGATAAGCGCGGAGGAGTGTGCCCATGGGTCAGTTGCGATTGGTGCTGGCGGATCAACTGACCCGCGACGTGGCAGCACTCAAGGACGCCAACCCCGCTGAGGACATGATCCTCATGGCGGAAGTGATGGAGGAGGCGACCTATGTCCCGCATCACAAGCAAAAGCTGGTTTTCCTGTTTGCAGCGATGCGCGCCTTTGCGGAGAGCGTCCGCGCCGAGGGCTTCACGGTGCGGTACACCACGCTCGATGATCCGGAGAATGCCGGTTCCCTGTTCGGAGAGGTGCAGCGTGCTTTTTCTGAGGAGAACTTCGAGGGGCTCGTGACCACGGCGTGTGGGGAGTATCGCCTGGCCGAGGACATGCGAGCTTGGGCACGTAAGCTCAATCATCCCGTGGAAATCAGGAATGACGACCGGTTTCTTTCGTCGCCAGAAGAGTTTTCTCGGTGGGCTGATGGCCGCAAGTCGCTCCGTATGGAGTATTTTTATCGAGAGATGCGAAAAAAGACGGGCCTCCTGATGAATGGGGAAGAGCCTGAAGGCGGTCAGTGGAATTTCGATCAAGAGAACCGGAAGAAACTGCCCAAAGGCTACGAGCCTCCGCCAGCACCACCGCTTGTCGATCACCCGATCGTCTCGGAAGTGAAGGCGGTGGTCGAAGAGCGGTTCCCGGAGCATTTCGGAACGCTCGACGATTTTCGCTATGGCATAACCCGTGATGACGCGCTCCGCCGTCTCGATCAGTTTATTGAGCATAGCTTGCCGCAATTTGGTGATTTCCAGGACGCCATGGCGACGGGCCAAGACTTTCTCAATCACGGGCTGATCTCCGCCTATCTCAATGCAGGTCTTCTGGGGCCACTCGAGGTCTGCGAGGCTGCAGAAGAGGCGTATAAAGACGGCCATGCTCCCCTCAATGCGGTCGAAGGCTTCATCCGCCAGGTGATAGGCTGGCGGGAGTTTGTGCGCGGGATCTACTGGCACTTCATGCCTGAGTACAAAGAGACCAACGCGCTTGAGGCGGATCGGCCGCTGCCCCAGTTCTATTGGGATGCCGAGACCGATATGCTCTGTGTGGCTGAGGCGGTGCGCAACACGCGTGATCATGCGTATGCCCATCATATTCAGCGCCTGATGGTGACAGGAAACCTTGCGCTTCTTCTCGGCATCAAGCCCGACGCCATCAACGCATGGTATCTGGCTGTCTATGCCGATGCTTGTGAGTGGGTGGAGTTGCCGAACACCCACGGCATGGCGATTTGGGCGGATGGCGGTGTTTTGGGATCGAAGCCCTATGCGGCGTCAGGGGCGTATATCAACCGAATGTCCGATCACTGCAAATCGTGCCGTTACAAGGTGTCGCAAAAGACCGGGGACGATGCCTGTCCCTTCAATTATCTCTATTGGGACTTTCTGATGCGCAACGAAGCGACGCTGCGCGGAAATCCTCGCATGGGGCTTGTGTTCAAGAACCTTGATAAAAAAGACGATGACGAGAAGGCTGCTCTGCGTGCGTCGGCTGCGCAGTTTAGAGAAGGGTTGCAGTAGGAATGGCCAAGAATGTGCTGGGTGAGGAACTCGAGGTCTGCGGCTGTGATCCGATGACGGGATGGACCCGCAACGGCTCATGCGAAACGGGGCCTCAAGATAGCGGCAGCCACACTGTCTGTGCCGTGATGACCGAAGAGTTCCTCGATTTCACGCGCGATCGGGGGAATGATCTCTCCACACCACGTCCTGAGTTTCGCTTTCCGGGACTCAAAGCTGGTGACCGTTGGTGTCTCTGTGCGGGGCGCTGGGAAGAGGCGCGGGAAGCCCGCAAAGCGCCGCCTGTCGTTTTGAGCGCTTGCCACGAAAAAGCGCTCGAGGTGGTCAGCCTCCAAGACCTCAAGGCCCACCGCGGCGACCAATAAAAAACCCGGGAAGTGACCTTCCCGGGTTCGTTCGTAGAGAGAGAAAGCCTCTTACTCTTCGTCTTTGACGACCTCTTTGCCTGTTTCCTGATCGACGATTTTCATCGAGAGCTTGACCTTGCCGCGGTCGTCGAAGCCGAGAAGCTTGACCCAAACCTCGTCACCTTCTTTGACGACGTCGGAGGTCTTCTCCGGACGCCCTGGTGCCAACTGGCTGATATGGACCAGACCATCGCGGGCCCCGAAAAAGTTGACGAATGCGCCGAAATCCATCGTCTTGACGACTTTACCGCGGTAGATCTCGCCGACTTCTGGTTCGTCCGTGATCGACTTGATCCACTTCACAGCGGCTTCAATCTCGGACTTCTGTGACGACGCGATCTTGATCACGCCCTCGTCGTCGATATTGACCTTCGCGCCAGTGGTTTCGACGATCTCACGGATCACCTTACCACCCGAACCGATCACTTCACGGATCTTTTCTTTCGGGATCGTCATTGTCTCGATACGCGGCGCGAACTCACCAAGGTCGTCACGGCTTTCGCCGAGCGCTTTGCCCATCTCACCAAGGATGTGCAGACGGCCGTCTTTTGCCTGGCCAAGGGCGGTTTTCATGATGTCCTCAGTGATACCGGCCACTTTAATGTCCATCTGGAGGCTTGTGATGCCTTCGGTGGTGCCGGCGACTTTGAAGTCCATGTCGCCAAGGTGGTCTTCATCGCCCAGAATGTCCGAAAGCACGGCGTGCTTGTCGCCTTCCAGGATCAGACCCATCGCAATACCGGCAACAGCCCGTTTGATCGGAACACCTGCATCCATCATCGCGAGCGACGATCCGCACACGGTGGCCATCGAGGAGGAACCGTTCGATTCTGTGATCTCTGACACGAGGCGGATCACGTAAGGGAATTCGTCTTCCTTCGGCAGAACGGCACGGACAGCGCGCCATGCGAGTTTGCCGTGGCCGATCTCGCGACGGCCCGGTGAACCCATGCGGCCTGTCTCACCCACCGAGTAGGGCGGGAAGTTGTAGTGCAGCATGAAGTTCTCTTTGTACGTGCCTTCCAGCGCGTCGATGAACTGCTCATCATCCGACGTACCGAGTGTGGCGACGACAATCGATTGGGTTTCACCGCGGGTGAAGAGGGCAGAGCCGTGGGTGCGCGGCAGCACACCAACTTCGGAAAGGATGGGGCGAATGTCCGTCGTCGTCCGACCGTCGATCCGACCACCTGTCTCGATGATCTGGCCACGTACGATCTCCGATTCAAGATCCTTCAAGAGGCCGCCAAGAACAACGCCGTCCACTGGCTCGGCTGCGTCTTCGCCGGTGAGGGCTTCTTTGGTCGCCGACTTCACATCGCCGACTTTGCCGTAACGCTCTTGCTTGTCTGTCAGCTTGTAAGCATCGCGAAGGCCAGCTTCAGCAAGCTCGCGCACGCGAGGCATGACGTCGGAGTGGTCGGGAGGCGTGTAGTCCCAAGGCTCTTTGGCACACTCCTCCGCGAAGCTGATGATCAGGTCGATCGCTTCTTGGCTTGCCTTGTGGCCCGCCATGACTGCGCCGAGCATGATGTCTTCAGAGAGCTCGTCGGCTTCTGATTCCACCATCATCACAGCGTTCTGGGTGCCGGCCATCACGAGGTCGAGCGACGTGCCTTCCATCTCGGGGACGGTTGGGTTGATGACATAGTCGCCGTCTTTGTAGGCGACGCGCGCAGCACCGATTGGGCCCATGAACGGGATGCCCGAGATGGTAAGAGCAGCTGACGCTGCGACCATGCCCAGGACATCAGGATCGTTCTCAAGGTCATGGCTCATCACGGTGATGACGACCTGCACTTCGTTTTTGAAGCCCGGTGCGAAGAGAGGGCGGATAGGGCGGTCGATGAGACGGCTTGTCAGCGTCTCTTTCTCTGATGGACGGCCTTCGCGCTTGAAGAAGCCGCCAGGAATGCGGCCAGCCGCGTAGGCTTTTTCCTGGTAGTTGACGGTCAGGGGGAAGAAGTCCTGCCCAGGCTTGGCTTCGCGTTGACCCACAACGGTCGCAAGCACCGTGGTCTCGCCATAGGTGGCCAGAACAGCGCCGTCCGCTTGGCGCGCAATACGGCCGCTTTCGAGGGTGAGCTCGCGGCCCGCCCAGGTCATAGTTTTCTTTGTAATGGTGAACATAGGGAGTTTTCAGTTTCTCATGGCCCCGGGCCGGATTGCCGTTGGGGCGTCTTTCTTGTCTCGCTCGTTTCGCGATATCGCCGCTCTTGGAGGGCTTGCTCGTTGCGCGCAACCACTGGGTTCCGTGCAACGAAAAAAGCCCGAACCAGAGGGCCTGGCGCGGGCTCTTTATCAGAAAGAATGGGCTCGATTAGCGGCGCAGGCCGAGGCGGCTGATCAGGCTTTGATAGCGCTCTTCGTTTTTGCCTTTGACATAGTCGAGGAGGTTCCGGCGCTGCGACACCATTTTGAGGAGGCCGCGGCGGGAGTGGTTGTCTTTTTTATGCTCTTTGAAGTGGTCGGTCAGGTTGTTGATCCGCTCGGTGAGGATCGCGACTTGAACTTCTGGGCTACCGGTGTCGCCAGTTTTGGTGGCGTACTCGGTCATAAGAGCGGCTTTGCGCTCAGGGCTAATCGACATCGATGTCTCCGTGCGCCGAAAATAGAAAAAGGGGCCGGGGCGCCGTCCAGCAAGACGCGGCGCATAGACCAAGACTTCGGTCAGTTCAACTGCTGCTTTCAGGCAGTAAAAAAGGCGGCCGAAGCCGCCTTTTTCCGAGCCTTATGACTGGCTCTTTCCTCCCTAGAAGCTCTTCTTATTCTGGCTTCTTAGAAACGGATTGTCGCTTCGACGCCGATCCGGCGACCGCGCTTGAGCGGTGACAGGGTGCCGACAGCTGGCTGATCACCAAACGGCTCGTTGACGCCGTTTCCTAGCGAACCGCCGAATGGCAGCTGGGTGTCACCGCCAGCTTGGACTTCGTCGAGCATGTTCTCACCGTAGAGCGAGACCGTCAGGCCTTCGACCGGTGTTTCCCAGCTGATATCAAAGTCGAGCATGTCAGCCGCTTGGATGAAGCCGAAGTTGTTGTCTGTGAACGCTTGCTCATCGCGGTGCTGGAACGAGAGACGACCAGTGACGAAGCCTGCGTTACCAAGATCAGCTTCTTGGATCAGGGTCACGCCATAGGTGTTCTCTGGAACCCGTGGGATCGCGAGATTTTCGTCCGCACCATCCACAACACCGTCGCTCGAGATGTCGAAGCGGACGTCATCATACTGAGCGTCGATGTAGCCGTAGTTGGCCATGATCAGCGTGGAGTCTGTCAGGCGGTAACGGGCTTCAAGCTCGAGACCAAAGATACCAGCGTCAGCCGTGTTGGTGATGAGCTGCGAGACACCAGCACCAGGGTCGGAGAGGTTCACCTCACGCTGCATGTCCTGGATATCTGTGTAGAAGATCGCAGCGTTCAGCTGGGCACGGCCGTCATTGGTCTGAAGTTTTGTACCGATCTCATACGAGTCGACCTGTTCTTCGTCTGTCGCAATGTCGCCGCCTTGGTTCACAACCTGGTTCTCAAACGCTGCCACGTCTGTGATCCGGAAGTTGTAACCACCTGAGCGGAAACCCCGGGTCCAGCTTGCATAGTATGTCCGGCGATTGTTTGGGACCCACTGCAGACCCAGTTTCGGGCTCAGGTTTTCCCACTCGTCATCATCAACAAAGCCGTTGTCGTTGCCCGTGAACGGGTTGGTTCCCGTGAACGGGCAGGTGCCTTCGATGATGTTACATTCAGGGCGTGCCTCAACGTAAGCCACCGATGCTTCTTTTTCTTCACGGCCCCAACGCAGACCAGCAGTCGCGATCAGGGTATCGGTGAGCGAGTAGTCCACTTGACCGAACAGACCGTAGACTGTCTGATCTTGGACACCGCCGCCCGTAAGTGTGATTGGCGTAATCACTGGAAGGTCGCGGTTCTCATTCACGCTGACTTCAGAGTCGAAATAGAAGAAACCGGCTTTGACATCTGCGCGGCCGAACGTTCCCGCATACCGAATCTCGTTCGAGATTTGATCCTGCTCGGACTGTGTATCTGAGTGGAAGAGGAAAGCAGGAAGCGCGTCGATGTCGCCGATCGTATCTTGCTCAAAATTACGATAGCCAAAGATGT
>CAWUIJ010000026.1:0-27953 GCA_963922235.1 uncultured Parvularcula sp.
CGGCAACAGGTGCCGCGGCGGGGGCCGCAGCCACGGGTGCAGCAACAGCTGCGACCGGCGATTCCAAAACCGTCTGTTGTATTGTCCTAGCCACCCGAAGGCGAAGGCCGCCCCGTTCCAGTTCGACTTCTGTCAGTCCGGTGTCGTTGAGGACGTCCGCTAACTCGCGAACGATGTGGAGGTCCTCATCCAGGCTCTTTGGCATCCCGATTTTTATCCCTCAGCTAAGGCTCATAGGCCATCTAGGAGTGAGATCGCAGCGTCAAGAGCCAGCGCGTAACTCTGGGCCCCAAATCCTGCAATCACGCCCTTGCAAGCAGGCGCAATGATGGATCGGTGCCGGATCTCCTCCCGTGCGTGGGGATTGGAGAGATGCACTTCAATCACAGGTGCAGGCACGGCCAAAAGAGCATCGAGAAGCGCCACCGATGTGTGGGTGTACGCAGCCGCATTGATAAGAATCGCTGAGCAATCTCTTGAATCCTGAACAGCTGTGACCAGTTCGCCCTCGCTGTTGGTTTGCGAGAATCGGAGCTTCATCCCGGCAGCGGACAGCTTATCGCGGCAGAGATCCTCGATATCTTGGAGGGTCGCTGTGCCATAAATCTCAGGCTGCCTCGTCCCCAGAAGGTTGAGGTTGGGTCCATTCAGGACGGCGATGACGCCAGTATCACTTGCAGAGGCCATGCGCCGCTTTTAGCTGCCACAAGTGACCATGAGCAAAACGAAAAACCCTTCGATGAGCAAAGAGATCGCAATCACCATCAATGGGGACGAACGGAATGTGCCGATAGGGCTGTCCGTGGAGGGTTTGCTCGCGCATCTGGGTCTGGTTGGCGGCAAGGTGGCTGTGGAGCGCAACAAGGAAATCGCGCCGCGCTCCCAGTTCAGCCAAACGATGATTGAACAGGGCGACACGATTGAAATCGTGCGATTTGTAGGAGGTGGGTGACGTGAGCACGGCAAAAAGCGAACGCGGTACGGATACGTTTACGGTCGCCGGGCGCACCTTCGCCTCGCGCCTGATCGTGGGCACGGGTAAGTATAAAGACTACGCCGAGAACGCGGCCGCAGCGGAGGCAGCGGGTGCGGAAATGGTGACGGTCGCTGTCCGCCGGGTGAACCTCACCAATCCCGATGAGCCGATGCTGGTCGACTATGTCAGCCCTGACCGATTCGTTTTCCTTCCGAACACCGCCGGGTGCTTCACAGGGGAAGACGCGATTCGCACCCTTCGTTTGGCCCGCGACGCCGGCGGTTGGAGTTTGGTGAAGCTCGAAGTGCTGAGCGATCCTGACACGCTTTATCCCGATATGATCGAGACCCTTCGGGCGCTCGAGCTGCTTGTGGCCGACGGTTTCGATGTGATGGTCTACTGCTCCGATGATCCTGTGATGGCGCGGAGGCTCGAGGATGCTGGCGCTGCCGCGATCATGCCTTTAGGTGCGCCGATTGGATCAGGGCTCGGGATCCAGAACCAGCTGAATATCAGGCTCATCGCAGAAGAGGCGAAGGTGCCTGTGGTTGTCGATGCTGGTGTCGGAACAGCGTCCGATGCGGCGATTGCCATGGAGCTTGGCTGCGATGCTGTTCTCATGAACACCGCGATTGCGGCGGCAAAAGATCCTATCAGGATGGCAGTGGCGATGAAGCTTGCGGTTCAAGCAGGGCGTGAGGCGTATTTGTCGGGCCGGATGCCCAAGAAGCTTTACGGCGCCGCAAGCAGTCCGGATGCTGACTTTACTACTTAACGGTGAGCTCGGAAAGATTTGGACCGGCTTGGGTGATTCGGCTTTGGCGGGTTCGCTGCGCGGACTGGTCGTCACAAATGCGTGTTTTTTGCCGAATCTGGCCGTTCATTCCAAAACTGGCTGAAATCAGGCGGATCGGACTCTTTCGAGCCTTAATTTCGTGACATTTTTACATCATCGACGAACGTGAATCGTCGAATGCGGTGAACCTTGTTGACGCTTTTTCCGCGCTATGCAGAAGTAAATGAGACGGTTTGGTTACGTGGTGCTCATGCAGTGCTGCGCTCCACCGAATTTGGGTTGCGTCGTGGTGGCGTCTCCCTGGGGCAGTCTTTGAAAGGTAAAACCATGCAAGGTTTTGAACGTTCACGGCGGGGCATGAAATCCCTCCACCTGCTTGGCGCAGCAGCTATTGCGCTAACAACCGCGGTGTCAGCCGCTGTTGCTCAAGACGACGACGGCGATACATTGATTGTGACCGGTTCGCGTCTCGACCAAACAGATCTTCGGGGTCCAAGCCCGGTTCAATCGCTTGGCGACGAAGAGATTGATATCCGTGGTATCACTCGAGTTGAAGAGCTTGTGAACACACTCCCTGCTGTGTTCGTCGGTCAGACATCTCAAGTTGCTAACGGCGCAACAGGTACATCGACGGTTAACCTCCGGGGTCTCGGTTCAACACGTACCCTTGTGCTTATGGACGGCCGTCGCCTTCCTTTCGGTTCTGCGCAGTCGGCTTCTGCGAACCTCGACCTCATCCCAGCGCAGCTTGTTGAGCGCGTTGAAGTAACCACCGGTGGCGAGTCGGCTGTTTACGGTTCTGACGCTGTCGCAGGTGTTGTGAACTTCGTCATGAAGCGTAATTTTGAAGGTCTCGAATTCGACCTGCAAGGCGGCAAGTTCTACGACACAAATAACAATACTGCTGTTCAGAGCATCTTGTCCAATAACCAACAACCGTTCCCTGATGAGGCTGATTGGCTCGGTGGTGATGTTCAGGCGTCGGTGACCTTTGGCGCCAACACGCCAGACGGTCGCGGTAACGTGACTGTTTTCGCCAGCTACCAAAAACAGCAAGAGATTCGCCAAGGTGAGACCGATGTTGGTTCGTGTGCTCTTGGTGGGTCGGCTTCTGGTCCACAAGGCGTGGGCTGTGTGGGTTCGTCGACATTCCGCCGTTTCTTCAGCGCTGGCGACACATTCCTTGAAGACGATGGTACCCTGGTTCCATTCGTTGGTGGACCTGATCAGACCTTCAACTTTAACCCAGATAACTTCTACCAGCGTCCGAACGAGCGTTTCACGATCGTTGGTATGGCGAACTACGATATCACTGATGATATCGAAGCCTTCGCTGATGTGAGCTACGTCACCAACAATACTGACGCGCAGATCGCTTTCTCTGGTACGTTCTTCAGGCCGTTCGAGATCAACTGCGATAACCCATTCCTGCAAAGCGGTTTGGGTCCGAATGGCGACGGTGAAGGTACGTATTTCGACCTTCTTGGGTGCGGGGACGAGGCAGAGGGCGCTGACGTCTCTTTCGTCAACGGCTATCGTAACGTAACCGGCGATCCTCGTAGTTCGGAAATTGATATTTCCACTTTCCGTATGCTTGGTGGCCTGCGCGGTACGTTTGCTGAGCATTACGATTGGGAGGTCTTCGGTCAGTTTGCTCGGACGCGTCTTGTCGACATCTCGACAGGTGATCTAAACTTCGAGCGTACGCAGGACGCATTGTTCGTCGTCGAAGATGAAGACGGTAACGCTGTGTGTCGTTCAGGCAACGCCGGTTGTGTTCCTTTCAACTACCTTGAACGCTCTGCTGACGGCGAGTCGCTCGTATCAAATGAGGCCATAGATTACATCCAAGGCACTGGTATCACGACTGGTACAACTGAGCAGCTCGTCCTCGGTGCTACGGTGGCTTCGAACCTTTACGACTCCTATGGGGTGAAGTCCCCATTCGCCGAAAGCGGTATCCAAGCTCTTCTCGGTGTTGAGTATCGTGAGGACAGCCTCGAGTTCACACCTGACGACGTGTCTCAAATCCCAGGTGGTCGAGGATTCACTGGTGTCGGTGGCGGTTCGCTTCCAATCGCTGGTACGATCGATGTGTTTGAACTCTTCGGCGAGGTGTCTATCCCTCTGATCGAAGATATGCCTATGATCTCACAGCTTGTTTTCGATACCGCATATCGTTATTCGGATTACACGAACTCGGGTAATGGCGTTACAAACGGCTTCGACACGGACACGTACCGGTTCGGACTTCGTTATGTTCCTACCCCAGAACTGACAGTGCGTGCCCAGTACCAGCGTGCTGCTCGTGCTCCGAACGTGTTCAACCTGTTCTTGGGTCAAAATACAGGTTTGTTTGACCTAACAGCGGATAGCCAAGGCCGTTTCGATCCTTGCGCAACTGCTGATCCAGCGCGTAGTTTTGAAGAATGCGCACGGACAGGTGTCACCGCAGATCAATACGGTAACATTGCCGACAACCCTGCTGGTCAGTTCAACTCTGTGTCTGGTGGTAACCCAGAATTGGGTCCTGAGATTGCTGATACCTTCACTTTGGGTGTTGTGTGGCAGCCTACATTTGTTGACGGCTTGACGCTCTCAATCGACTACTTCGACATCACTGTAGAGGAAGCACTGGGCACGGTTCCGCCAACTGTTTCTCTCGAAGAGTGCTTGAACACAGGTAACTCGGCGTTCTGTGATCTGATCGTCCGCGACCGTTTTGGTTCGCTCTTCCTAGATAACTCAAACTTTGAGGGTATCCAGGCGACGACAGTGAACATTGCAGAGTTGAGCACCACTGGTATCGACTTCGCGATTGACTGGAGCATCGACCCGGCGGACTTTGGTCTCGATTATGAAGTTGGTACGTTCTCCATCGACTTCGACGCGACGTTCCTTGACTCGCTCGAATCTATCGCTCTTCCAGGCGAAGATCCGATCGAGTGTAAGGGCTTCTACGCTGGTGATTGCGGATCACCGAACCCTGAGTTCCGTCATCGCATGTTGATGGTTTGGAACACGCCAAAAGAAGGGCTCGATGTGACGGCTACGTGGCGTTACTTCGGTGGAACCGAATTTGATGGTGAAACGAACGCACTTAGCCAAACATTTGACTCGGCTAACTACTTTGACCTTGGTGCCCGTTACGATGTGAACGAGACCGTCAGCATCCGCGGCGGTATCAACAACCTTATGGATCGCGAGCCAAACCTCGGCACGTCGGTTGGTACAGGTACAGGTAACGGCAACACCTACCCAGGTATCTATACCCCGGTCGGTCGTTACGTCTTCGGTGGTGTGACGGTTTCGTTCTAAGAACGACCATCCACCGGTAAGAATGGAAAGAGGAGCCTTCATGGCTCCTCTTTTTTTGTTTGGGGACTGGATCGCTTGGCGCAAATGCTGCGTGATGCCGGTCAGCAATGGGCGCCATTTTTATGCCGTCGGCACAGCGTTTCAAACGCTCCTCGCCTAAGTCCAGCTGTGGGATCTTTGCTTTGATTGAGGCGGCGGTTCACGGAGTGTGAAAGCTTTCAGAGGCTAGACAGCCGTGCAGGCGGGAGTGTTCGCGCCGCGTGCTGGGCGCGAAGCCACACCAAAGGTCTTCTGCTCAAGAGCGGGAACGTTGATCAGTCGCTGATGGAAGCGAGGGTCTCTGCAAATCGTTCCGGCGTGTAGCCGTGAAGGATCGCTACTTCTTCCGTACTGTTTCTAAACATCACAAAGTAGGGGGTGCCGTTGATGCCGGCTTGGCGTGCATAGCCAATCGAGTCTTGGAGCATAGCCTCGACCTCATCACTTCGCTCACTGATGGCTTTGGCCACATCACGAGGGTTAGCGTTCGCCCGGCGAAGGGCTGCGTCGATCGCTTTTTGATCGAGGACACCTTCCGCTTTCATCATTTCTCGGTGAACAGCTCCGTAAGCGTCGGGGCCGCCTAAAAGGCCTGCGGCAATGGCTGAAAGCGAGGCTACGCGCGATTCTTCCCGCAAGATAGGCAACTCTTGGAACACCACACGGACCGACGGGTCGTCTTCGACGAGGGTCATCACATCACCAAGGGCCCGCTTGCAGAAGCCGCAATGATAATCAAAAAACTCAACAACGATGATCTCGGCATCGTCCACCGATGCTCCAACCGCGTGGCCCGATTTGGCCTCGATAAGATCCGGAAGAATTGTTGCCAAAACCTCGAGGCTCGCTCGTTCCGCGTCCGCTTCCATTTGGTTGCGATAGGCTTCGATGGCTTCAATGATCAATTCTGGCCGGCGCATGAGAGCTTCACGCAGCATACGATCAAATTCCGCATCCGAAATTTGGGCCGTTGTTTGGGGAGCGGAAAGGTCCGTACTTTGGTCTTCCGCACAGGCCGTGATCAAGAGCGGGCTGGTCGAGGCGACCAGCGTGAGCATGAGGCGAGAGATCATGATACAGACTTTCTGGTTCGTGCGTTAACGCCGGCGTGTTTGCTGTCGAACATCGTCAGCAGTGGCAACAATGATATCTAAGGCTTGTTGGTGCTCCGGCGTTCCGGGGGTCAGATCGTCTCTGGCCCGCAGAGCAAACCGAAGAGCTTCCCGGCTGTTGCCATAGTGGTAGTAAGCTTCGGCCTGGGCCAGCGCTGCGAGGTCTTCATTACCTTGCAAAGCATGCGCTCGCGCCAACTCTGTCCAGGCAAACGAATTATCCCGTTCAATGCGCAGGGCATCGTTCAGGATCTTGATCGCCTCGCTGACATGTTCGCTGTCTTCTGTCGAAATCAGGGTGCGTCCCAAATTGATCTTCAGGAGCGCAAACTGGGGAGCCAGCTCAGTCGATGTGCGATGGGGTGCGATCGCATCAAAGGGTTTGCCGTGCTCGAACAGCATCTGGCCTTTGAGTTCGTGGAAATACGGGTTGTTCGGAAACTTTGCGATCAAACGATCGATCTCTGTGGATGCCGCATCGAGGTCGGACGCCCGGTAGTAAGCCACAGCCCGCGCGTATCGTGCCGGGTCCGATTGATTGCTGAGCG
This sequence comes from uncultured Parvularcula sp., assembly GCA_963922235.1. GTDB lineage: Bacteria > Pseudomonadota > Alphaproteobacteria > Caulobacterales > Parvularculaceae > Parvularcula. The sequence continues at coordinate 6,790 of CAWUIJ010000026.1, forward strand.
GATACACCCGCTGGGTCACATGCGGTTCATTCATAAAGCCAACAATTTTGGCCTGGATCATCTGGAGTTCGAAGATCTCCTGTTCCGTGTTTTCAACTTCCCAGTACTCCGATGAACCTGCTCGAGACCTGATCACGTTTGAACGCTGCAAAGCGAGAGGGTGGGTTTGAAGGTAGGGAACCGGTTGGCGGCCAGAGATCAGCTGCCGGTTTTGAAGCTTGTCGAAGAACTCCACGAGACCTTTGCTCGAAGAGCCCACCGTTTCGAGATAGGTCACCGCCGCCTGGTCAGCTGCCGATTCTTGGCCGCGACTGTAGGCGAGGAAACTGCTTTGGGCCACCTGTTGTCCGGCACCAATAGCGCTGAGGCCCAGCTCTGGGGGCGCACCAACCGCGAGTAGGGCTGCGCCCAAAACGAGGCTCAACATTGCAGGACGAGATGCAGCAGCGATGGCTTCGGCTGTTCGAGCGCTATGTCCACCCGCGATATGCCCAGCCTCGTGGGCGATCACGCCTTCGACCTGATTGGGTGTGTCGGCGAGGGTGATGAGGCCCGTATGGATGAGCATGTTCATGCCGCCAGCTGCCGCGTTCGGGGTGGGGTCGCCGATCAGATAGATGTTGACGCCTTCGGGGCGCAGACCCGCGGCTTCGAACACAGGGAAGGACAGGCTCTCAATCCAGCTTTCAATCTCGGCGTCGCGCAGCAGGACCTGGGCCGAGGCTGGTCCGGCCCAAAGCGGAATCATGGCCATCAAAAGAACAGAGAGAAGGACGCGCCGAACAAAGGTCATCATGAAAAACCCTATACTCGCACATGTTAACGCCCGCGATACGTTATGTCTCGCGGGCGTTTCTAATGATCTGGTCAGATGACAGTGGATCCGTCTAAGGTTTTTGGAAGGCGCGTTGCCACCAGCCGCCGCGGCGTGGGCCTTTAGGCGCGGCTTCTTGCGCAGGAGCAGGCGCCTGTGTTGCGGCTGCAACAGGTGCTGCAGGCTGTTCCGGCTTTGTGTCTTCGCTTTCGGCAGTCGGTTCGTCAGCCACCTCGACGGTTGCACTTTCGACCGGGCTGTCTGCTTCGGCCACAGGCTCAGAAGGGGCGTCGTTCTCTTCGCTGTTTGACGTCGTTTCGCCTTCGTCGGCATCAGACGCTTCCGAAGACGTTTCGCCCACAGCCTCGTCATCACTGGCCTCTTCTGTCGAAGCATCCGCATCGTCACGCGAGCGACGGTTGCGGCGGCCACCACGACGACCACGACGACGTTTACGGCGAGGCTCGCCTTCACCGTCTTCGGTGTCTCCGCTGGCTTCCGAGGCATCGGCCTCGTCTTCGCTCTCGGCAGATGCCTCGTCCTCGGTTGACGATTCACTGTTCTCACCGTTCTCGTCAGAGCGGCCTTCCCCTCCGCGCCGACGCCGACGGCGGCGGCGACGCTTTGGCTTGTCTTCGCCAGAGCTCTCCTCGTCGTTGGTCGTCTCGTCGGCTGCGCCGTCATCTCCTGGAAGCTCTGGTGCCTCGAGATCGGAGAGCGGAGCATCGTCGCCAACAACATCGCGAAGCGTTGCTGTCTCACTTGGTGAACCGGAACCATCGACCTCGTACTGATCGCCAAACTTCGAGCTGTCAGCGAGGATATTGGTCTTCACCCCGTAGGTGGCTTCCATCCGCTCAAGCCATGCACGCTTCGTGTTCAGAACATAAAGCGCCACATCTGTGGACGTCTTGACGGTGATCAGGCCGCTCTTGCCTTGGGCCGCAAGACCTTCAGCAGCGCGCAGCACACGGACAGCCGCCATCTCGTGGCTCCGAACAACACCGGCGCCATCACAGACGGGGCAGGTCTGGGTGGTGCCGTCGACAATTCCGGAGCGCCGGCGCTGGCGCGACATCTCCATCAGGCCAAAGCCGGAGATGTTACCGATCTGCGTCCGTGCACGATCGTTCTTCATCGCTTCTTTGAACTTCTTCTCGACGGTCCGGTTGTTCCGGTTTTCTTCCATGTCGATGAAGTCAATGACGATCAGGCCAGCCAAGTCGCGCAGGCGGCATTGGCGAGCCACCTCAACAGCGGCCTCTGAGTTGGTTTTGAGAGCCGTTGCCTCAACGTTGCGCTCTTTCGTGGCTTTGCCCGAGTTCACGTCAATTGAGACTAAGGCTTCCGTTTGCTGAATAACCAGATAGCCGCCTGATTTCAGCTGCACCGTCGGTTGGTACATCTGGTCGAGTTGCTGTTCGACCTTGTGCTTGAGGAAGATCGGGATGCTGCCTTTATACCGTTGCACGTTTTTCGCGTGGCTCGGCATGAGCATCTTCATGAAGTCTTTGGCTTCGCGATAGCCTTCTTCGCCTTGGACTTGGATCTCGCCCGTGTCTTTGTCGTAGAGGTCGCGGATTGCCCGTTTGATCAGGCTTGCTTCTTCATAGATGAGGCAGGGCGCGACGCTATCCATCGTCCGCTCTCGGATGGTTTCCCAGAGCCTCAAGAGATAGTCGTAGTCGCGTTTGATCTCTGTCTTCGTCCGCTTCGCGCCAGCCGTGCGGATGATCAGGCCCATATTCGGCGCGATATCGAGCTCAGCCATCGACTTCTTCAGCCGCTTGCGATCGCCCTGTGAGGTAATCTTCCGGCTGATGCCGCCGCCGCGCGCTGTGTTCGGCATGAGGACGCCATAACGACCAGCGAGGGAGAGATAGGTGGTGACCGCAGCGCCTTTGTTGCCGCGTTCTTCTTTGACGACCTGCACCAGCATGATCTGGCGGCGCTTGATCACTTCCTGGATTTTATAGGCCCGGAGGAGTCGGTTCCGGTCGCGTTTGGCTTGTTCGTACTCGGCGCGAAGGGCTTGGAGCTCTTCGTCGACAGGATCTGCCTGAGCTTCTGTTTCTTCTGAGGCCGTCTCTGCTTCGCCAGCTTCAGCGCCGTCTTCGTCGCTCTCGGATGCGGGGTCGTCCGTGGTCTCTGTGTCGTCGTCAGAAGCGGTGTCCTGGTCGGACGAAGCCTCAAGGACTGGTGCTTCGTCAGAGGTGTCGTCTTCAACCTCGGCGGCGCCCGCGGCTAGGTCAGTTTCGGCATCGCTAGCATCGGTGTCAGCCATATCGGCCTCGACGTCGGCTTCGTCACTGACACGCGTCTCGCGCTCGTCATGCTCGAGCCCGATGGTGTCTTTAGGATCCTCGTCGCTCTCGTCATCTTCGTCGGATGAGGTCCAAGCGGGTTCCGACTCATCGTCGGAAGCGCTCGCTTCTGCTTCGGTCGCTTCAGTGTCTTCCTCAGACGAAGCAGCCGTGGCCGTCGCTTCACCGAGCGAGTCGATTAGGCCTTGCGCGTCATCCTCGCCCGAATCGCTATCATCGCCGTCGGGCTCGATCGCGACATCATCGGGCTGATCGTCCGCGCTGCCGCGCAGCTCGTCGTCATCATCAGGATCGACGTCATCGTCGCTGTCCTGGTCGCGTTCAGCGAGTTTCTTAGCGAGCTCCACCTCAAGCGCTTCGGCTTTGCGAAGCACTTCACGGTCAGCGACCGGGATTTGGTAGTAGTCGGGGTGGATTTCGCCGAACGCCAAAAAGCCATGGCGGTTGCCACCATACTCGATGAAGGCTGCCTGGAGGCTCGGTTCGACCCGCGTCACGCGAGCCAGATAAATGTTTCCGCGTAGTGGTTTACGGGAAGCGTACTCGAAGTCGAAGTCTTCGACCCTGCCACCTTGAGTGACGGCAACGCGCGTCTCCTCCCGGTGGTAGGCGTCGATAAGCATAGTCTTGGGCATTGATTACTCCGCGGCTGCGGCGATGCGCCGGGCCAGCCGTGTTCTGTGAATAGGGATCGGCGTGGCCTATCGCAGAGCGTCCGGTCCCTTGGGGACAAGCGGCGCTATGAGGTGCGATCGAGGCCATCACGTATCTTTCAGAGGCGCCTCAGGCATCCTTGCCCTTCAGCGCTATTGGGTCGCGGCACCGGGAAGGGGTGCCATCAGTGTTTCCATGTCGCCGGCGGTAAAAGGGCCAGGCTTAGGGACTGAAAACGAGGTCCCTCAAGGCGTTGAGCGGTCCTAAGATCTTTCTTAGCTGCCAGGTCTCAACACCGACGTCATATCCTTTGCGCCACTTCCCGAAGAGTTTCAAGAATGCTGCAGTGCCAAGGTCTCCTACGAATCGGGCAAAGTGCTTAACGCTGCATTAAGCCTGACCGTGGCAGCGACGGGATATAGTCCCGAGGAGTTTTAATGCGTCGCCTGACCCTGCTTTTTCCGCTCTTAGCGGTCGTGCTGTGCGGTTTCTTGGCCGTCACCGAGGCGCCGAGCGGTCCTGTGATCGTGAAAGGCATCCGCTTTGGCGAGGATGACCAAGGACAGACCCGTTTGGTGCTCGATGTCGAGGGGCGGCCGACTTACGAGATTGGTGCCAAAGGTGCGGTCGACCCCGAAATCGTTGTTGAGCTCGACGGTGTCGACTTCATGGTTCCGGGCGTGGGGCTCCAGCCAGAAGCATCAGGCAGCCTTCAAGGACTAGGTCACATCAGCCGCGTCAGCTACGCGCCCAATCTCTTGCGCATCAGCCTGCATCGCCATGCGCTTCCGACCCGAAGTTTTGTGCTGCCACCGAAAGGCGACATTCGTCACCACCGCTTGGTCATCGACCTCGATCGGGTCGATACGGCCGAGTTTGCGGAGGCCGCCGATAGCTACCGCCCGAGCGCAACGCCCATCACACAGCCCGTGGTGCTGGCACGCGGAAATCCGGTGCCGCCGCCGCGTTTGAAGCCATTCCCGGATCCGGCAATCATCACGCCGGTCGAGGTCCGCTTGCCTCCAAACCAAGGCTCGCAGGAGCGAACCAAACCCATGATCGTGCTCGATCCAGGGCATGGCGGGTTCGAGCCTGGCGCAATTGGTGTGGGCAGCACCAAGGAAAAAGACATCACCCTGGCATTCGCCAAGGACCTTCAGAAGACGCTCGAGCGGCGCGGTTATGATGTAAAGCTCACCCGCAGCGACGACACTTATGTTCCGCATGGTGAGCGCATTCAGCTTGCTCGCAGCGAAGGTGCTGATCTCTTTATGTCGATCCATGCCGACAGCCATGAAGACCGCAGCCTTCGCGGTGGTTCCGTCTACACGCTGTCGGATCGCCGGTCGGATAAGATGGCCAGCGAACTCCGTGAAGATGGCGACTTCGTTCTCTTCGATGTGGAGATTTCAAGCGACGACGGGGTCGGGGACATTCTTCTTGATCTTGCTCAGTCCAACGCGCGTCAGAGCTCCGATCGTCTTGCCGGCTCGCTCGTCGCCTCGATGAAGACAAAGATGCCGCTGCTCAACAATCCCAAACGCCGCGGTGCTTTGCTTGTTCTTTTGTCCCCGGATGTCCCAGCCGTGCTGGTGGAGCTCGCCTTTCTTTCCAACCCGCGCGATGAGGCCAACCTGACCAATGCCACATGGCGGCGGCAGTCGGTGGGCGCCATTGCGGACGGTATCGACAACTACTTCGATGCTGTTGGGCTTGAGACCCGCCTTGCCGGCGGTGCTAGCCGTTCGGGTTAACGTTGAGCCGGACGGCAGTCCGTGCGAGACGCGTTTTCATGAGATTGCTTGTGTCCATCCTTCGCCACGTGATCCTTCTTTTCGCTTTCGTAGGGCTGGCGGCCTGCGGAAGCATGGGTGGTGGTCAGGGCCTTTCCCTTGGACCGGATCAGACATCGTTGTCGGGCTCCTACCTTCAGGGACGGTTCGCAGCGCAAGAGTTTGATATTCCGCGCGCGGAAGAAGCCTTTGTCGACGTGGCGCGGCGATTACCGGGCCCAGCTGGCAGCAGAACAGCTTTTATTTATGCCTTAGCCTCAGGTTCGAGTGCGGATGCTGAGCAACAGGCGCGGGTCGTTGTGGCGACGGACGAAGGTGATCCGCAGGACGACTTCGGTGTGCAGAGGGATTTGCCTCGCCTGACCTTGGCATCCATAGCGATGCGCGAGCGTGATCCCGAACAGGCGCTGTCCCTTCTCGATCAAGATGATCTGAGTTCGTCCTTGTCAAAATCCCTTGCGGTGCTTTTGCGATCGGCTGCGATTTACGAGATCGATGGCCCAGAAGCGGCTCTCGCAGCGCTCAGCGAGCAAGAGCAAGGCACATTCAACGCTCTGGTGCCTCAGCACGTGGCTCTCATGATGGTGTTCGAGGGTGAGAACACGCGTGCAGAGACCATGTTCCGCCGGGCCCTGGGAGCCGCACGCGCGGACATAGCGGCCCTCAGCTACGCTCGCTTCCTTGAGGATCAAGACCGGGGCGATGAAGCCAACGCGATCTATGTCCGAATGGCGCAGGATGCGGGGCTCTTCACGCGGGCAGGCCGCATGGGACTGCAACGCACGGGAACACTTGCCGGTCAGAGCCGAGAGTTTGAACGCGCAGCAGCAAAATCGCCGCGGCTCGCTGATGATGGTTATGACCTTTTTGCCTTGGCGCTGGAGAATTATGCCTGGCTCGGATTTGAGCAGGCCATGCAAACACCAAGTGGCGGCAGGTTCTCTGTCGAGCGCCGTCGGTCATCCCTGGTGGTTCCGCTTGCTCTTTCCAACCTGGCCCGAGAGGTTCGATCAGATCGTGCCATTGCGAATTATCTCTCTTCACTGATCGTCAGTCTGTTTGATAATCCAGATGACGCGCTTGAGATGGCTGCGGGGGTTGAGCCCAGCTCTTGGCTTTACGAATATGCCCGCCTTGAGGTGGCGGACGCCCTTCGCCAGAACGATGATCGTGATGCAGCGATCAGATCGCTTCGCCAGGATCTCAAGCGTGATCCCGGTTCGCCGCAGATGGCGCTTCAGCTCCACGGCTATCTTCTGCAGGCAGAGCGTTATGGCGAAGCCGAAGAGGCTGCGAATATGGCCATCGAAGCGGCTCTCGCTCTTGATGTGATGCCGTCTTCTTTATGGCGCTACTATTTTGCACGCGGGGCAGGGCGCATTGAGGGCGGAACCTGGGCAGGCGGGCGTGATGATCTCGAGCACGCGCTCCGCCTTGCCTCGGACGAACCCATCATCCTCAATCATCTCGGTTACAGCTATGTGGAGCGGGGTCTCCAGCTTGAGCGCGCCTTTGGCATGATCGAACGCGCGCTGGAGATCGATCCCAACAACGGCGCCATTGTGGACAGTCTTGGTTGGGCCCATTTCCAACGCGGCAATTTTGACGCCGCAATTGTCCAGTTGGAGCGCGCTGTTGAGCTGCAACCCGCGGATGCGGTAATTACGGATCACTTAGGCGACGCCTATTTCGCTGTCGGGCGGGAACGTGATGCGCGCTATGAATGGCAGCGCGTCACGACGCTCGAAGACGCTGACGATGCATTGCGCCAGGAGGTGACGGCAAAATTGGGTGGAGACACCAGCGGTGTGCTGCCTTCTGAGGGAAGTGACGGCACGTGACCGCGACGATCTTTGCACCGATCAAAGTCAACATCGCTTTGCATGTCGGTCCGTTGCAGCCTGATGGCTATCATCCCGTTGACACGCTTTGTGTCTTTCCAGCCATTGGTGATCTCGTTACCTATGAAAAGGGCGGAAGTCTCGGGATCGATTTTGCAGGCCCTTTTGCAGCACCGCTGCTTGGTGAAGACATCAAGAACAACATGATTTGGAAAGCCTTCGCGCTTTTAGGGTTGGTCCCTCAGGGCCGTTTTTTCCTGACCAAGACGACCCCCGTGGCATCGGGTGTTGGAGCTGGCACAGCGGACGGTGCCGCTGCGATGTTGCTTCTCAACGATGTCCTGGAACTTGGTTTTGATGCTGACGCGTTGATCGACGCATCCTTGGGACTGGGGGCTGATGGACCTGTCTGTATGGCGGCTCAGATCAGGCGCGGTGGCCTGTGGCGGGCCCGAGGGATCGGCGAGCAGCTGACCTTTGAAGGGTCAATAGAGCCCAGCGCGATCGTTGTCGCCAATCCTGGCGTTCCTGTCTCGACGGGAGCGGTGTTCCGGTCTTTCGACGCCGATCCTCCTGAAGCCCTCACACCGGCGCGCCGTTTAAAGGGGGAGAGCTTGCGCAAAACGCTCGCCGCGACCCGCAACGATTTGGAGCCACCCGCCCTTGCCCTCTGTCCCGCGATCGCTGCATTGAAAGCAGAGATGGCTGATCATCCAGGTGCGACGGCTGTGCGAATGTCCGGTTCTGGCGCGACTTGCTACACACTCCATACGAGCATAGCGTCGGCCGAACGCTCTGCACGTGTTCTCAGGCGCCAAGGCTATTGGGCCGAGGCGAGTTCGTTGTTGGCGGGATAGAATCGAGCAAGGGGCTGTGGGGATGTTGTCGTCGGATATCATGATCGGCCTTTTGGCTGCTTTGATTTCCTGTCTTCTTGCATTTTCCTTTTGCCAAATTGCCATCCGCCAACGCCTTGCACTCAACGATGTGTCGGAGCGGTCCAACCATCACGTGCCGACGCCGCGCCTTGGCGGTGCAGGCATCATGATTGGGTTCGCAGCAGCAGCAGCTGTGCTCCTTGCTGCAGGCTTGATCCATTCCGACCTCATTCCACTCATTATGCTGACATTCGCCGCTGGCGTCATCGGCCTTGCCGATGATTTGACGACCCTTTCGCCAGGGGTGAAGCTCATCATGCTCTGTGTGCTGTCGGGGGTGGCGTCGTTTATCCTTGGTCCTGTTGCGCAAGTCCCCATTCCTTTAGTGGGCTGGGTCGAGCTGTCTCCTGCCATGGGCATGGCACTCGGTGCTTTTTGGCTTTTGGCGATCGTCAATGTTGTCAATTTCATGGACGGCTTGAACGGCCTGATTGGCACAGCGGTGGTCCTGGTTGTTGTGAATATGGGCCTTTTGATGGGCGGCCAGATTGGTTGGCTCGTTCTCGCGGTAGAGGCCAGCATCATCGGATTTCTCGCCTGCAACGCGTTCAGAGGGCGGATTTTCTTGGGCGATGCGGGAAGTCTTTCGCTTGGGTTTTTGCTTGGTGCTTTATCGCTGATTGCAGACGGGGAGGGCCGTGTTTTCTGGCTCACGCCGCTGGTGGCCTTGCCGCTGATCGCCGATGTCGCCGTGACCCTGGTTGTCAGGGCAAGACGCGGCGCACGGCTGACTGAGCCGCATCGCGATCATCTCTATCAACGCCTGAAGCTTGCCGGTTGGTCCCACCAAGCCGTGTCCATCGGCCTCGGTTCCGTGATCGTCCTTGGGGCATTCCTAAGCCGCCGTTTTGGGCCCGAGGTGGAGGTCGCACCGGCGGCTTATTGGGCGACCGCCTTTGGCATTGCTGGCGTGTGGGCTGTCGTCATGATTGTGATGTGGGCGCTGAAGCCTCCACACGAAGATGAGGCCGCCTAGTAGGGGCGCTCCGCAGAAGCCATGGCCAGGGCGCGCAGCCGATCGGTGAGCGGGTGTGACGGAAGGTTTTCCAGATCATTGGCAGCTTGGACAGCAAAGCTCTGGGCATGCTCGAGAGCCTTCGCAGGAATGTCATCCCGCTTCAAAAGCCGAAGCGCCTCATTAAAGTCGGCAGGCTGAGCATCTTTATCAAAGGCCGTTTTCCAATAACGACGCTCATCATCGGTCTTCGCGGCTTCAAAGGCTAAGATCACCGGCATGGTCATCTTCCGCTCACGGAAATCATCGCCGACCGTTTTGCCAATCTCATCAGCGCCTGAACCATAATCAAGCGCATCGTCCACCAATTGATAGGCGATACCGAAGTTGAGGCCAAAAGCGGCGAGCGCGTCGGCATGGTCCGACGGTCCACTGGCCAGGGCGCCGGCGCGTGCTGCGGCTTCGAAAAGCGTGGCCGTCTTGGCACGGACGACATCCATGTGCATAGCAGCCGTCGCTTTAATATTCCCTTGGGTTTCCAGCTGGAGAACCTCGCCCTCCGAAATGGTGCAGCTGGCACGGCTCAAAATATCAAGGACCGAGAGCTGGCCGGTTTTGACCATCAACTCGAATGCGCGCGCGAACAAAAAGTCGCCGACCAGCACAGCCTCTTTGTTTCCAAAGACCACATTCGCTGTTTTGAACCCGCGGCGGAGCGCGCTGTCATCGACCACGTCGTCATGCAGCAGGGTCGCTGCGTGGATCAGCTCAACGGCCGCTGCGAGATACCGCGCGTTTTCGCCCGGCGCTCCAGCGATCATTGCGCTCGCGAGGGTGATCAATGGCCGAAGACGCTTCCCGCCAGCACCAATAAGATGGCGGGCCACCTCCGGGATCAGCGGAACATCGCTGCCCAAATGCTCAAGAATAACATCATTGGTGGCATCAAGCTCACTCTTCAGGGCCACCATCAGTTGAGCGGCGGCTTCAGGAAAAGCTGCCACTTGGTCTTCTTCGTGCGTTGTTACAGCAAGCGCCATGCGTGAACTCCAAGAGACCGCTTAGCACCACATTGGACCTGAAGGCTCCAAATTGGACGCGGCAAAGCGCGCCTTAGCTGTCAAAGCTCTGCTGTTGAACCATGAAAAGCCCATTCGTATCTGTGAGCGATGTCTCGTCTTGCTTCGCTGCTTTTCGCCCCGTTCCGTCGCTTTTTCCCGAAAACACCCCTCGTCACTGTGGTCGAGCTTCGCGGTGCCATTGGTGCCGGTGGGCCAGGGGGACGCAGCATGTCCGCCAGCTCCGTTGAGGCGAGCCTGGTCAAGGCTTTCAAGAACAAGGACAGCAAGGCCGTGGTGGTGTCGATCAACTCACCGGGCGGTGCGCCTGCGCAATCACGCATGATCATGGAGCGCATCCGCTCGCTCAGCATCGAGAAGCAAATTCCCGTGATTAGCTATATCGAGGATGTTGGAGCATCAGGCGGCTATATGATCGCGTTGGCTGGCGACGAGATCCTCGCAGATCCCTTCGCGATTGTGGGCTCGATTGGCGTGATCTCCGCAGGCTTCGGCTTTCAGGACCTTATTGCCAAAGCGGGAGTTGAGCGCCGGGTGCACACGGCGGGCACCAACAAGATGCGGCTCGATCCATTCCAGGAAGAGAAGGAAGAGGATCGGGAAAAGTTCTCGGCGCTCCTCAACGACTCCCACCAGCTCTTCATCGACATGGTCAAAAAGAGCAGGGGCGACCGGATCGTTGGCGATCCTGCGGTGGCTTTCAGCGGTGACTTCTTCCTTGCGGATGAAGGGGTCGAGCTGGGTCTGATCGACGGTACTGGAGACCTGAGGGCAATCTTGAAAGATCGTTACGGTCTCGATGTCAAAATCCAGACGATCAGCTCGCAAAAACAGGGTCTTTTTGCGCGCCTCACCTCGGGAGCAGCAACAGCGGTTGTTGATGCTGCTTTCCAGAGGATTGATGACAAGACTCTCAGAAGCCGTTTCGGACTCTAGGAAGCTCAACCAATCAGCTGTAGGCTGACCCTATGAACGCCCTTGCTGCCCTGCTGGCCACCGCTGCTGTGACTGCTGGATCCGTGACTGCGGTGAAGGCCATCCGAAAGCGTCTGCGCGAGGCGCCTGACCACGTAAGTTGGCTGCGCAAGCGCCGGTCTGGCCGCAATGATGGTGCTGTCATCGATTTGGTTGCCGATGAGAGCGGCGTTTACGGCATGCGCCAAGGCCGCTGATCCGCCGGGTTTTTTGCACTGGCGAAGTCGTTTGACGAAACCTGCCAAGGACCGACATGGCGAAACAATGGTCTCGATGTCTCCACGCCCTGTATCTTTTCTTTCGGTGGTGAGCTGCGGTTATGCTTCGACGGCTTGGCCGATTGAAGTGGGTTGGGGATTTGGAACCGGACCTGTTCGCACGATGCTGCTGGTACCGTCGGAGAATTGGTCTCTTCTGGCTTGGGATAAGCACTGTGAAGGAAGCCATAAGGTTCCTCTGGAGACGCTTGTTCGAGAGGGGAAAAAACCTCTCGATGCAGCGCTTGTGCTCAATGCTGCACTTGGTCAGAGTACCGTCTATGCCGGTGACCCCAAGTCAGACAGCCTTTGGCTTTATAAGCTTTATAAAGCCGCCAAGGTGGACCCGAACTTTCAACTGGAACCAAGCGCTATCGAAATCGATCCGCTTCCGTCGCGCGCTGCGGCCCGCGTGGAGGCTTTGCGCTCAGTATTCACAGCGCGCGCTGCTAGCTAAATGAACAGTCAGCGGATGGCGTGGCAGCGCTTTGGCGCTGGGAAAGAAAACCGTACGCTGATTTTTCTTCATGCGACGGGGCTGAACGCTTCGGCCTATAAGCCCCTTCTAGAAGAATTGGATTTTGACGGCCGTATTTTGGCGCCAAGTTTTCGGGGCCATGGCGCGACCACGCTGCCAGCAGACCCTCGCTCGATCCGAAGCTATTGGACCTTTGCCGAAGATGTCATCGCGGATCTCAAGACCTTTGGCGATCTCGGCGAACTGACCCTCGCGGGGCATTCGGCGGGGTCGATGACGAGTTTGTTGGTGGCGCGGCGTGTGCGTCCACAGTCGCTCATTCTGATCGAACCCATTGCGGTGTCTCCTGCTATGGCACTTGCTGCCAACTCACCGCTGAAGCGCTTCACCGTGGATCGCCTGCCCATCGCCATGAATGCTGCAAAGCGTCGGGCGCATTTCAGCTCTCGCGAGGAGGCGAGGGAGGTTTATCTCGCGAAGAGATTTTTCAAGGACTGGGATGCCCGGGCGTTGGACGGCTACATTGACGAAGGTTTTGTCGATGATCCTGATGGCGGCGTTCGGTTAAGCTGTGATCCCGCTTGGGAAAGCGCGGTGTTCGGGGCTCAGGCTGCCGGCTTTTGGTCCCATCTTCGACATGTCCGGCGCAAAGGCCAAAGCGTGCACGGGCTTATGGCGACACAGAACTCCACGTTTCCATACGTGATGCGGCCGGGATTTCGCATCACCGGCGCTCTTCTTTCGGAACTTGAGGGCGGTCATATGTTGCCCGTAGAGCAAATTTCCCTGGTCGCATCGTGGTTAAGCGATCGTATTGGGGTTTAACCGCCCGCAGGCCTTTGCTACTGCCCGCAAACGAGATTTCATTTAGGTAGTATCATGAGCCAAACGCCGACCCTTGCATCGCCTTCTGTCGAAGGTTCTATGTTCCTGTTTCGCAAGCCGGAACTTATTTCAAAAGAGAGCTACAGCAATGTCGGTATCGACAATCCGGCCGGAGGGTTTGCTTTTTCGGCAACGGCTCGTGCGGTCCCAGTTGTTCTGTCTGAGTTGACCACGGCCATGCGTGATCATCCAATCATTTTCTCGAGCAAAGAGAACCCGATGCCTCTCGCTGTTCTTGGTCTTATCGAGGACGAAAACCTCATGGTTGATGAGAACGGTGAGTGGGAACGCGGGCGCTACGTTCCAGGCTATATCCGCCGTTATCCGTTCGCACTCGCTTCTGAGCGGGAGTCTGCGGACCCTCAAAACCAGCGCATGGCGCTGATTGTGGATAGTGCTTACGAGGGACTCAGCGATTCTGTTCCTGAAGATAAGCGCTTCTTTGACGACAACGGCCCGACGGCTGCTCTCCAGCAGGCGATGGACTTCTGCCAGAATTACGAGCGCGACCGGGCTCAAACAGAACAGTTCGGTCAGTTGATCGCTGAGTACGATATTTTGTCTGAGCAGTTTGGTCAGTACACCCCGCCAGGTGAAACAGCGCAGCCATTCGCACGCTACGTAAGTGTCGATGAGAACAAACTTAAAGCGCTCCCAGACGACAAGTACCTTGAGCTTCGTGAGAAAGGCGTTCTGCCGTTTCTTTACGCGCAGCAGATGTCGATGGGGAACTGGAGCCACGTTCTCGACCGTCGTTCGCGCCGCTACAACCTGACCGGCGCTGACGTGATCAAGCCTCGGGCTTCGAACTAAGTCATACGACTCAAGCAGGGCAAAGCGCTCTGCTTGATTTTCCGCGTGCCGTTCGTTAGGCGGCGCGCTTCATACGTGGGAGGGCGCCACCCGAACCACGTCCACATCAACCGGACGGGTCCCTCCGTTCGAAAGGAAGTGAGCCATGGCAAAGAAGATTGCCGGCTACCTGAAACTTCAGGTGCCTGCTGGCGCGGCCAACCCATCGCCGCCCATCGGTCCCGCGCTCGGTCAGCGTGGTCTGAACATCATGGAATTCTGTAAGGCCTTCAACGCGGCTACTCAGGAGAACGAGAAAGGGATGCCAATCCCGACGATCATCACGATCTTCTCGGATAAGTCCTTTACGTTTGAGACCAAGTCACCGCCAGCCAGCTACTTTTTGAAGAAAGCGGCCAAGCTTCAGAAGGGTGGTCAGACACCTGGTCGTGAAGTTGCGGGCACTGTCACACAAAAGCAGCTCGAAGAGATCGCAGAGGCCAAAATGAAGGACCTCAACGCGCATTCGATCGAGCAAGCGGCGAAAATCATCGCCGGTTCAGCACGGGCCATGGGCCTGAAGGTGGAGGGCTAATCCATGGCTGAAGGAAAACGTTTCCGCGCGGCTCTTGAAGGCCTCGACCGCGACACGCTGCACACTGTCGATGCCGCTGTTGAAGCGGTGAAAGCACGCGCCACCGCAAAATTTGACGAAACCATTGAGCTCGCTGTCAATCTGGGCGTGGATCCTCGCTATGCTGACCAGATGGTCCGCGGCGTGGCATCGCTGCCTAACGGTACGGGCCGGACGGTTCGCGTGGCCGTGTTCGCTCGTGACGCGAAAGCTGACGAAGCGAAAGACGCCGGCGCAGACATCGTTGGCGCTGAGGATCTCGTTGAGAAAGTTCAGAACGGCGAGATGGATTTCGATCGCGTGATCGCAACGCCAGATATGATGCCGCTCGTCGGTCGCTTGGGTAAGCAGCTTGGCCCTCGTGGTCTGATGCCGAACCCAAAGGTCGGTACGGTGACGCCGAACGTGAAGAAAGCGATCGAAGACGCCAAAGGCGGCGCGGTCCAATTCCGCGTGGAGAAGAACGGTATTGTTCACTGCGGTGTGGGCAAAGCCAGCTTTGATGCTCCCAAGATCGCTGAGAACGTCCGTGCATTGATCGAGGCCATCCAAAAGGCGAAGCCATCAGGCGCGAAAGGCACCTACATCAAGAAGATCGCCGTCAGCTCGACCATGGGCCCTGGCGTGAAGATTGATCCGCAGGCTGCTCTCGCGGCATCGTAAAGATCAACTGGGCGGCGCTTGAAAGAGTGCCGTTCGGACATGGCGACATAGAAAAGGGCAGCGACGATGTCGCTGCCCTTTAGTTTTCCAACAGCCCGGCGCTTTTACTTCTTGCAGCCGCGGCGATTCCGGTACGGATCTTGGCCCATCGTGTCGTTGAAAACGCCTGGCGAAATCTGAGTATGGGCCCACACCGAACCTGATCTGGCAATAGCGTCATTGACCTTGCAAGTTTTTCGTCCGGCGGTATTGATCGTATTACCGGCAAGAAGAGAGAGCATGCCTCCATGCACCTCAATGCCGTCCTCTTTATTACCGGAGATCATGTTATTCTCGAGAGTGGTGTGCCCCGCATTCTTGCCGACAAAGACACCGTCTTTTTTGTTCGACATGATCATATTTCCGGCAAGGAGCGTCTTGTTGCCTTGGCCGTTGTTATAGATACCGGCGCCCCTGTTGTTGCTAATGGTGTTGCCCGTGAATTCAAGAAGCGCAGAGCTACCTTCCACAAACACACCGTGCTGTTCGCTGTTCGAGATGATGTTACCCGTCAGCTTAATCGAGTCGCTGCCATAGCGGTTGCTGTCATTCGAAACAGACACAGCGGCGTCCTTGCCACCCATGATCATGTTCGCCGAGAGGACGACGCTTCCGCCGTTGACGCTCACCAGTGAATCAGGAACCCAGTGTGAGTTTTTGCTTAATCCGTACGGGGCGTGAGAGTCTTGGTAGACATGGCTTTCCTTCATTTCGAACGTACCGCCACGGACGTTCAAGCAAGGCACATTACCAGCAATGAAGATAACGTTCGAAATCTCGGTCGACACGTTCTGCCCGGTTTGCGTCAAGCAAGACGATCCGCTCGTTGAAACCTGAAGAACCGGTTTAAATCCGTCTCGTTCCTTACCGACAATTTTGATTGATTTATCAAGCACCAGCCCGTTTTTCAATTGGTAGTCATTGACTTCCAACTCAATGGTGTCTCCAGGATCAGCGGCGTTAATCACTTCTTGAAGTGACTGATCTTGCCGATCCACCGTATGCAAGGTGGTCGTCTTTGGCTTGATTTTTTTGGTCTTAGTTTCTCGGAGTTCGGTCGGAAAGTCGCCAAACATACCGTTCTGGGCGAAGGCAGACGTTGTAGCGACAATGAGCGAAGCGAATGTCGCGAGAGCAGAGGTGACGATACGATAAGTCATGATTCGATGTTCCCTCATTCAGCCGAGCAATAAATCTTCAGTTCAGCCGCGGCCTGCCTCACCCCTAGGTTCGAAGCGCGGCTTAGGTGATAGCAAGCTTCTCTGATACTGGGGTTGAGCGGAACTGCAGCCGTGATGCCTTTGCCATAATATCGGCCCGCAGCGAAGTGCGCCAACGCATCACCGGCTTCAGCGGCCTTAATCAACATCTCAATCGCGTCGGCGCCGTTTTTGCGGACGCCAATGCCATCAGCCAGCATGATGCCGTATGTACGCATAGACGGCGGATGACCACGTTCAGCCGCTCGGCGCATCAATTCTACAAACTGAAGGTCAGTCAACACACCGGTCATGATATCCTTCATGCGCGCTTCCTGATCCGCAGTCAGCTCGCCACTCTCGTTCCCGATGCTTTCCCTGAATGTGATTGCCTGGAACCGTTCGATTGCCTCGCGACTTTTCCGCGTTCTCAGGTTGCCTTCAAACTGATCGCCCCAGTAAAGCCCGATGGCATCCAGCGCATTTTGTGAAAGCTTGCCATTGCCTTCGAGCTGTTTATCCAAGAGCTCCAGGCCTTGGCGGAGCTCTTGGTACTGAAGTTCGGTCAGCTGCGCCGCATCCGCTTCTTCCGCCCGTGACAGTTCGCTCACGCGGAAGCGAGGAGGCTCCCACGAATCGGCGCGCTCACGAGCGGCTTCAACGTCCAATCGACCAAGCACTGTTTCGAGGCGGTTGACCTCTTCAGCTGCTGTTTGGTTGGCACCGCGACCTTGGCCGCGTGCCAGATAGTAGTGGGTCAGGGCGCTGACATTGTCCTTAGGAAGGCCATTGCCCTGGGCATACATTTTGCCGACGCGCGCGAGGTCATACTGCGTTCCTGCGCTGAGGATATCGACGACGAGCGTTTGCGCGCGCGCAACTTCGTCATCGGTCATCTGCTCGCGAAGTTGGGGGAGGCGAAGCTGTGAAAACGCCCGTGCGCTCACCTCTTCAGGGCTTGGGTCTTCATCGTTAAAAGCGGTGAAATCGTGGGTTGCAGCAATCGTGTACCAGGCGAGTGCTCGCACATCGTCGATCGGAATCACGCCCGTTTCGGACGGAAGAAGATCGCCGTCGCCTACATAGATGTCGCGGTCACTGTAAAGATCGCCAAGGATCCGAGCCGAACGAACATCGCCAGCTTCCGCTGACTTCTGCCAAATGTTCATGGCGTTGAGAACGATCGGTCCCGCGGCGGATGAAGGCTGGGCCTCCTTCGCGCTGAGATACGCCCTCAAAGCGTTATCATAATCTGCTAAGGCCGTTCCGCCGATAAGCGCTCCGGCAGAAACCGCCACAGCAAGGCCAAGGCCCTTCATTTTGCGCCACACCGTCATGCACCATGCTCCCCAAGCCATCGCCCGTCGACCGTCCTGCAACCGGACAGATTCACTTGCGAAGGTGTTAACAGTTCTTCAGCCCTTCGGCATCCCCTTCATCCTATCTTTTCCCGCGGTCGGCGCAACTATTCGGTAACCAAAGGCCCCGGGCTTGGCATTTTCGAGCGCTGAGCAAGAGAATCCCTGACTTTGCGCCGCATGGGGGAGGTCGATCTTTGCCAAGGGATCATCAGCAAAAACGTCAAGAGCGTCGCCCGGCGCCATCTTTCGCATCTCAGTTTCGAGGCGAATAACGGGAATCGGGCAGCGCAGCCCTCGTAAATCGACAACCATAACCATTCTGCCCCTTTGACCGAAAAAGCACATCAGGTCAGTGTGGAAAACTGTAGGAATTTGGCTGAGGTTCGCGACTTTGCTTCAGCCGTCTTTCCCCAGGGCTTTGAGATCGTTGACCTTCGCGTGGAAAATCCGCCAGAGCGGCACGTTCTTCGCAAAGAATTGGCAAACGTCGCGTAGGGCTCTTCTCCCAAGAGGAGTGGCTTGTTACGATTTCTCGGAGGTCACATGGGCCAAGCAGACATGAAGTCGGTCGCCGACATCGTTGCGCTTGATCAGGAGCGCCAAAAGCGGAGCGAGCCAGCTGATTCGTCACTCAGCACGGCCGGCGGCATGCTGCGCGCTGCTCGTGAAGCGCTTGGCCGCGATATCGCTGCTGTCGCCGAAGGCACCAATATCAAGCCTGAACACCTTGAAGCCATCGAAGCGATGAACATCGCTGGCCTTCCGGCGCAACCTTACACAATGGGCTTTGTCCGTGCGTATGCCCGTGAAGTGGCGCTTCCCGAGGATGCTCTGATGGAGCGTTTCCGGGTTCAGGCGGGCTGGGTTGTTCAAGATCGCGCAACTAGGATCGCGACGGGGCCGAGCGGGAAAGCACCGCGCGAGGGCCGAGAGCTGAGTGTGCTCCTCCTCTTTGCTGTGATTGGTTTTGCTCTTTGGTGCGCTTGGCGGCTTCTCATTTCCAACGCGCCTGTTCCGGACGGCGACGCCAGCCGCTTCACCTATACAGGAACCGATGTGGATGATGTCCCGGTCGTGGAACGTCCTGTCGCTTTAAACCCGGTTGAGGTCCCATCTGAGGACGTCATGACTGAAACTGTCGCGACCGAATCGGTGAGCAGCGACGCATTGGTCGACACGCCTCCGGCCAACGCCGCTGAATCCATCACGGAGACAGCGCCTGTCGCCCAAACGGCGGCGGAGCCCGTTGTCGCACCTGAAGAGTCTGAAGCGGCCGTTGAGACTGTTCGGCCGCGGCTTTTGACCCGGGTTGAGCCTGTCTATCCGCCCAATTGTGAGGGCGATGCTGCACCGGTCGAGACCGTCCTTGTGTCCTACAGCATCAACGCACGTGGCCGTGTGACCTCAACAAATGTGGGACAGTCGAGCAATGCTTGCTTCAACGGAGCAGCGACGGCGGCGCTCGCTCGGTGGCGATATGATGCCTCGACGATCCCGGCTGGCGGTGTGACCAACCGAACCACCCGGTTTGTTTTCGAGCGCCCTTACTAATCCTACCGCGCCTGCTAAATCTTTCATTGAGACCCGAGGCTTGTCGGCTTAACTGGGGCTCACGTGGAGCAGGATCATCCCATGAGCATTCGTCCTTGGAGAGATATCGAGCGACGCCAGTCGCGTCAGATCATGGTGGGGAACGTCCCCGTGGGTGGCGGAGCACCGATCGCCGTTCAGTCCATGACCAACACCGATACCGGTGACGCTAAAGCGACTCTGGAGCAGATCGAGCGGATCGTCGAAGCGGGCGCAGACATCGTCCGGGTCTCATGCCCGACCGAAGATTCGACGGCGGCAATGAAGGAGATCACCAAATACGCTGGTG
Source organism: uncultured Parvularcula sp. (assembly GCA_963922235.1). Taxonomy (GTDB): domain Bacteria; phylum Pseudomonadota; class Alphaproteobacteria; order Caulobacterales; family Parvularculaceae; genus Parvularcula. The sequence goes on from CAWUIJ010000026.1 coordinate 26,350, forward strand.
TGCCGATCGTTGCTGACATCCATTTCCATTATAAGCGCGGCATCGAAGCGGCTGAAAACGGCGCTGCCTGCCTACGGATCAATCCTGGCAATATCGGCAAACCCGAGCGTGTCAAAGAGGTCGTCCAAGCAGCCAAAGACTACGGCTGTGCCATGCGGATCGGCGTGAATGGCGGGTCCCTCGAGAAGCACCTCCTGGAGCAATATGGCGAGCCATGCCCTGAGGCGATGGTCGAGTCGGCCTTGTTCCATGCCAACATCCTCGAAGAGCACGACTTCCAAGAGTACAAGATCTCGGTGAAGGCTTCTGATGTCTTCCTGACGGTCGCTGCTTATCATGGCCTCGCTGAAGCAACCGAGGCACCCCTGCACCTTGGTATCACCGAAGCTGGCGGCCTGATGTCGGGCACGATCAAGAGCTCGATTGGCCTCGGCAACCTTCTTTGGGCCGGTATCGGCGATACGATCCGCGTGTCGCTGTCGGCTGAGCCAGAAGAAGAGATCCGGGTCGGTTTTGATATCCTGAAGTCGCTCGGTCTGCGCCACCGCGGCGTCAACGTGATCTCCTGCCCGTCCTGCGCGCGTCAAGGCTTTGACGTGATCCGGACGGTCGAAAAGCTCGAGAAGCGTCTCGCGCATATCTCCACACCGATGTCGCTGTCGGTCATCGGATGCGTCGTGAACGGACCGGGTGAAGCGCGTGAGACCGATATCGGCTTCACAGGCGGCGGTTCCGAAGCGGGCATGCTGTATCTCGGGGGTGTCCCAGCTCACAAACTCGAGAACGAGCAGATGGTCGATAAGCTCGTCGCGCTTTGCGAAGAAAAAGCCGCCGAGATCGAAGCCGCTGCGGCTGCTGCTGAGTAAGCGTTGGCATCCACACGCCAGATTATTGCGAACCCGCTGACGATTGTCGGGATCTTTGCAACGGCGGCTGAAGCCACGGCTGCGCTCGTTGCTGGAGCTTTGACGCCCGAATCTCAGCAGGTTTTCGTCTGGTTTCTTCTTCTTTTTCCGTTCTTTATCGCATCGTTGTTCTTCGCTACGCTATGGTTCAGGCCGGAGGTGCTCTATTCTCCGGATGAGCACGGTGGGCCTAGCGACTATCGTCGAGCAGTCTTAGATCAAAAGAACATGCGGGCATGGTTCGAGGCCGTGCAGGCAAGGCCAGAGTTAGCAAGCCGTATCCGGCAAACCGAGGACTTTAAGTCCCTTCAAGAGGTGTTCGATGGCGATTGAAGTCGTGGTGGCAGCGTCGGTTGCGGATGAGGTTTCGAAGTTTGACCAACCCGCACGCAATGATTTGCGTCGGTTTTTAACCTCGGACCGTTTGGTCAGTGATGCGACCAAACTTGATCGTGAGACCTATGTGGTTGCCGACGATCGAATGGTGGTGACATATCGGCGGCCGCAGCCTACCGGTCGTCTTGAAATTCTCGATGTGACTCAGCTTTCCGAAGACATTCAGTTTTCAGAGTAAAGTGAGTCCCTTCGTTCAGAGTAAGCGAACAGAAATTTGATCCCTCAAGAGAAACTCGACGCCGTGATCAGCCGGTTTGAGGCTGTCGAAGCGGAGATGCAGACGGCATCAGACGCGGATGCTAT
>CAWUIJ010000027.1:0-26628 GCA_963922235.1 uncultured Parvularcula sp.
ATCAGCGTTCAGGGACCATTGTTCTGGGGTCAGATGTTCGCATCGCTCCTGTGGCGGTGGCGCAGGGGGCGCTCACGATCCGTGTGACCGAAACGCCGGTCGCCGTGCCTGCGGCGCCGTTCTCAGAGGGGTCACCCGTCGTGCTGCCGCGTACCGATATTGATGTCTTCCAACCGGGCGGGGTCGCTTCCCTCCAGACCGGAGCATCGCTGCGTGACCTCGTCGAGGGATTGAATGCCCTTGATGTCCCGCCGCGCGACATGGTGGAGATCTTCGAAGCCTTGAAGGCCGCCGGCGCGCTCCACGCTGAGATCGTTCTGCAATAGCCCGGGGGCAGCATTCTCGCGACCCATGGCTTGGCAAAGGGTGGCACTCGCCGCTAACCGCCCCTGATGGCGAAGAAGAACAAAGTGTTTCGGCCCAAGGCTCGCAAAGCCCGGGGGTTTCCTGATCGATCTGGCGCGGAGCTGATCGCTGAGCGTTTGATGCTCGAGCGGATCAGCCATGTCTATGAAAGCTATGGTTTTGCGCCGCTTTCGACGCCAGCGTTTGAGTACACTGATGCGCTTGGGAAGTTTCTGCCTGATGTCGATCGGCCGAACAGCGGCGTCTTTTCGCTCCAGGACGATGACGATCAGTGGCTGAGCTTGCGCTATGATCTCACTGCACCGCTTGCCCGGTTCGTGGCAGAGAACATGGATGCGCTGCCGCGTCCTTACCGGCGTTATGCGGTGGGGTCGGTTTGGCGGAATGAAAAGCCCGGACCGGGCCGCTTCCGCGAGTTCACACAGATCGACGCGGATGCCTGCTTCGCCCCGCCGCCCCATGCCGATGCGGAAATCATCATGATGTTCGCCGACGCTCTCGCGGCTGCGGGCATCGATGAGAAGGATGTCGAGATCCGGCTTTCCTCCCGAAAGGTGATGACGGGTCTCCTCGAGGTGATTGGTTTGCCCCCTGAGGATCAAGGCAAGTCAGGCACGGTCTTAAGAGCGATGGATAAGTTCGACCGACTTGGCGCCGATGGGGTCGCTTTGCTCCTCGGTGCAGGGCGGAAGGACGACAGCGGCGACTTCACCGAAGGCGCACATCTCGAGCCTGCGCAGATCGATGCCGTGCTCAAATTCATGGAAGGCGGCGACATGTCGGTTTCGCTCGCCGGCAACCAAGCTGGTGAGGAGGGGACATCCGAACTCGAGGCGATCGTCTCGACCCTGACGGAGATGGGTTATGGTAGCCGGGTCAAGCTCGATCCGTCCGTGATCCGCGGCCTCGACTATTACACGGGCCCCGTCTTCGAAGCGGCACTGACCTTCGATGTCGAAAACGAGAAGGGCCAGACAGTGCAGTTCGGCTCAGTCGGCTCAGGCGGCCGCTACGATGGCCTGATTGCCCGTTTCAAAGGCCAAGAGGTTCCCTCGGTCGGATGCTCCGTGGGCGTCAGCCGTCTTCTGACTGCGCTCAAGTCAAAGGCTGCATTACCGGACCCCTTAGCGCCTGTTGTGGTGCTGGCCCTCGAGGAAGCTGAGATGCCGCGCTATCACCGCATGGCGCAAGCGCTTCGGCGAGAGGGTGTGGCGGCGGAGGTCTATCTCGGCGGCGCGGGCATGAAGGCCCAGATGCGCTACGCTGATAAGCGCGGTGCACCGATCGTTGTGATTTGCGGTGAGGATGAGCGCGCCGCAGGGCAGGTCACGATCAAAGACCTTCGCGCGGGCAAGGAAGCCTCGGCCTCCATCGAAAGCCGTGATCAATGGACAGAGGAACGGCCTGGCCAAGAAACGGTCGGCGAAGGCGCCTTTGTGGAAGCCGTCACCTCACGCCTGACATAAAAAAGGCGGCCCTCAAGACCGCCTTTTCTCAAACAGGTTTGACGAGCGCTTAGCTCTTGCGGCGACGACGGCCCATTGCCGTCAGAGCAGCCACGCCACCGATCATCAGAGGAAGCGCGCCTGGAATAGGGACAGCTTCGAACGTGATGTTGTCGAACCCGCCTGACGTGCCGGTCATGTCGATTGTGATGGCGTAAACTGGAGCAAAGCTCGACAGATCGAGCACACCTGTTTGGTTGACGCCATTCTGGTCATCAAGGCCTTTGATCTTTTCTTCGCCGATTTCCTGGGTGAGGGCGGTGTCAGAGAAGAGCTTCACCGTGGCTTTCGACGTGTCAAAGAAGCGTATGCTTTCCATCGTGACGGGAATATCAAAGACGAACGTCACCGTGCCGCCTTTGCCTTCATCATCGGCCAACGGGGCCAGTTGATCAGGAATGATCGCGATACCGCCTGGTCTGACCTTATCGCCCGTGTCCACATCTTTGAACGGCGCGAAGAGATCAGGATCCTGATCGTCAAGAGGGAGGGAATTGTCCAACCCAACTTCCGTGTCGAAATAGACGAGCTTGTCTGGACCATCTCCGCCATTGTCGACAATGATCTTGCTCACAAACGCAAGATCTTCGGCTAGGATATCCCCGCCGTGAGTGCCATCAAAATCAAGAACGGTCTCAGCGGCATGTGCGCCTGAAAAACCAAGCGCAGCTGTGACTCCGAGTGTAGAGATAAAACGTTTCACAAGAGCCCTGCCCCCAATCGATGCCCCGTTCAAATATAACACTTGATGCTTTTGGTACAGCTTTCATTGACCGCGAGGGCTCACTTTTTGCAGCGCACACAAGAGTATGGCTTCAACGCCATATTTCCGCGGACGATCGACTCGGTAAACAGAGTCTCAATGTCATTCGCTGAGCCCCAAAACTTACCGCCGAATCGGATCCATCGATTGCCGCCTGGCGCGGTCAACCGGATCGCCGCGGGCGAGGTTGTTGAACGTCCCGCGGCTGCCCTCAAAGAGCTTGTCGAGAACGCACTCGATGCTGGCGCCTCGCGGATGACGATCGAAATCGACGAGGGCGGTCGAAAGCGGATTGCGGTGACGGATGATGGTTGCGGCATGGGGCCGGAGGATCTGGCGCTCTCGCTCGAGCGGCACGCCACGTCCAAGCTGTCCGCACAGGCTGACGGTGAGGTCGATCTTCTGGCGATCGATACCATGGGTTTTCGCGGCGAGGCGCTTCCCTCGATCGGTGCTGTTGCCCGGCTCACGATCACCACCCGAGAAACGGGCAGCGAGGGCTGGCAGCTGAAGGTCGCTGGCGGAGCCATGGGCGAGGTTTGTCCTGCGCCTTTCGCCGGGACGGGCACACGCGTTGAGGTCGATGACCTCTTTTTTGCGACACCGGCGCGGCTTAAGTTTCTCAAAGGCGAGCGGGCTGAGACCTCAGCTTGCGTGGATACGGTCAAGCGGCTGGCCATGGCCCGGCCCGATGTCGCCTTTAAGATGGTCACCGATGGGCGGCAGCGTTTCTCGTACCGGCAAGAACCGCCGGGTGCAGAGGGACATCTGTCACGATTGGCTGCGATCATGGGACGGGACTTTGGCGAAAACGCTGTGCCCGTCAGCTTAGAAAGAGGAGAGATCGCTCTTTCCGGTTTTGCAGGTGTGCCGACGTTTAATCGCGGCTTGCCCGACCGGCAGTATCTCTTTGTACGCGGACGGCCGGTGCGTGATAAGTTGATCGTCGGTGCGGTGAGAGGGGCCTATGCGGACTTTCTTGCGCGAGACCGGCATCCGCTTCTTTGTCTCTTCTTGGATATGCCGTCGGAGCTCGTCGATGTGAACGTGCACCCTGCGAAGACCGAGGTGCGCTTCCGCGATGCTGCCAATATCCGCGGCATGATCGTCACGGGACTGCGCGCGGCGATTGGCGAGTCGGGCCATCGTGCATCGACGACAGTGGCGGGGCAGGCCATGCGCGCCGCCATTGCAGGCAACCCTTTCTCAGGGACCGCAGAGCCGTCACCGCCTGATGCCACGATCCCGTCGCTCGGGTTTTCTGAGCGGCAGACATCGCTCGGTATGCGGCCCACCGTTCGGCCGGCGCCTAGGACCCCTTCAACAGCTGAGCCCGCCGCGGCGCCAGTCACAGAGCCGCAGGAGTTTCCCCTGGGCGCGGCGATGGCGCAGCTTCATGACACCTACATCGTGTCGCAAACGGATGATGGCCTGGTCATCGTTGATCAGCACGCAGCGCACGAGCGCCTCGTCTACGAACGGATGAAAGCCGCAGCCGATGGTCAAACGCCAGCACGCCAGGCGCTGCTGGTACCTGAAGTCGTCGAGCTGGCTGAAGACGAAGCATCAGTCGTCCTGGAACGGAAAGACGAACTCATCGACTACGGCCTTCTGGTCGAAGACTTCGGACCGGGGACAATCCTTGTGCGAGAGGTGCCAGCAGTCCTCGGCGAATTCGATGTGAACGGCATGGTCAAAGACCTGGCCTGTGATCTTGCCGGCCTGGGCCAAGACGTGTCCCTCAAAGACCGCATTGCGGAAACCCTCGGTAATCACGCCTGCCGCAATTCCGTACGGGCAGGGCGCCGTCTTAATACAGAAGAGATGAACGCTCTTCTCCGCCAGATGGAAGCGACGCCGCACTCGGGTCAGTGCAACCACGGCCGGCCAACCTATGTCGAGCTCAAACTGAAAGACGTGGAGCGTTTGTTTGGCCGACGCTGAGAGCCCTTCGGCTGACGCGTAACGCTGTGTTCTTTTCTTTCAGTTGATGTGTGGTGTTCCGGTCAAAGGGGTGATAGCGCGGCGCTCTCACCACAATTTGGCCTTTTAGGGAGACTCTATGGACCAGGCGTTCGTTGCGTCGTTTTTCACAGCTTTTGTGACGCTTTTCATCATTATTGACCCGATCCTTGTCGCGCCGCTTTTCGCTGCGCTGACGCATGACAGTTCGGGCAAGGAAAAGCGATCGACGGCCGTCCAAGCAGCGCTGATCTCTGCGGGTATTCTGAGCTTCTTTGCGCTGCTCGGGCCTGTCATGCTTGAGCACCTTGGGATTGAGCTCAGCTCGTTCCGTGCCGCGGGCGGGCTTCTCCTCTTTTTGATTGGTTTCCGGATGTTCTTTGATCCGGATGAAGAGGTGGAAGCCAAGCGTCCAGGACCCAAAGCTTCGTCGCGGGACAATGTGGCGTTCTTCCCTTTGTCCCTTCCCATGCTTGCCGGCCCGGGCGCCATCGCAACAGTCATGCTCCTGATGAACGAGGGGACGGTGAAGTTCCCCGATGCGCCGATCCTTGCGCAGGCTGGTGTCCTGGCTGCACTTCTTTCTGTTCTGGCGATTGGTGTCCCTGTGATGCTGTCATCGTCGCAGATTGCACGGGCATTGGGCCGTACAGGGATGAACATGATCTCGCGCCTGCTTGGCATGCTGCTCATGGCGCTCGCCACTCAATATGTTTTTGACGGGATTCGGGTTGGCATCTTTGAAAGGGTCGGCCATGGCTGATCCGCAAACGCTGGTTGGTGATATCGGCGGAACGCACGCCCGCTTCGCCTTGGCTGGGCCTGATGGCACACTGTCCGGTGTCACAACCTACAGTGTCAAAGACTTTGAGACGGCTGATGCTGCAATCGAACAATTCATCCGTACACTAAATGAATCTCCGAAGAGTCTCTGCCTGGCTTCCGCCGGAAAGCGTCAGGGCGATACCGTTGCACTGACCAATTCCCACTGGGTTTTAAGCGAAGCTGGGCTTCGGAAGCAGTTTGGATTGGAAGCTTCCAGACTCATCAACGATTTTGAAGCGCTCGCGATCGGTGCAGCGGCTTTAAAGTCTGACGCGCTTGCGGAGGTGAAGGCGGGCACGCAGATGCCAGAGGCGCCTCGGCTCTGTCTGGGACCTGGCACAGGCTTTGGGCAGGCGCTGATCCTTCCGGGTGCGGAGCCCGTGGTGATCGCTACAGAAGGAGGCTTCCGTCTTCTCCCTGTGCGGACGGAACGCGATCGCCGGCTCTATGATTGGTTGGAGACAAGTCTCGGCGTTCCGCCCATTCTCGAGGAGGCGCTATCGGGGCGCGGCCTCGTCCATCTCTTGGCCGCGATTAAAGGGCAGGCGCAAGCGATCGATCCAAAGGATATCACGGCTGCTGCGCTCGCGGGCCCTGGTGACGAGCGCGATGCTGTCCTTTGGTTTTTTGAGCTTCTTGCGACTGCGATGGCCGACGCTTGCTTGATGACAGGCGCATGGGGCGGGGTTTTGATTGGAGGCGGTGTTGTTCCGCGTCTCATCGATCTTCTCGACCGGAACACATTTGGGGAGACCTTCATGCGGCCCTGCGCTATGCAAGAGCAACTGGCGCAGGTCCCCATTCATCTCATCACGGATGGTGCGGCAGCGCTCCGCGGCGCTGCCATTGTCGCGCAAAAGGCTTAGCCAGCTTTCTGGTAAAGCGTTTGCGTTGGGTAAGGGATGGAGACCCCATCGGCATCAAAGCGTTCTTTGAAGGCTTTGGTGAGATCGAACTTGACTGCCCAATAATCGTCTGAAGCGCACCATACACGGACAATGATGTCCACGGAGCTATCACCGAGATTGCCGACAACAATCTGAGGCTCCGGATCGCCGTGGGCTCGGCTATCGGCCGCGATCACGGCTTTCAGCGCATCCATCGCTTTGTTGATGTCGTCCTCATAGGAAATGCCCATAACGAAATCGACGCGCCGTGTGGCGTTGGCTGAGAAGTTCGTGATGGCGCCGCCATAGATGTCACCGTTCGGTACGATGATTTTTACATTGTCCGGCGTGTTCATCACCGTGGTGAAGAGGTTGACCTCTTCAACGGTGCCCGACTGGCCCCCTGCATTGATGAAGTCGCCAATCTTGAAAGGACGGAAGGCAAGAAGCAGCACGCCGGAGGCGACGTGGCCCAGCGTCCCTTGCAATGCGAGGCCAACGGCGAGACCAGCAGCACCGATCAAGGCAGCGAGGCCCGTTGTCTGGATGCCGAACATAGAAAGCACAGCGATCACCACAAAGGCGACGATCACGTAATAGACGATGCTGCCGAAGAAGCGGGCGAGCATCAGATCGAGATTGGGCGCTTTTTGGACGGTGTTGATCGTGAACTTTTTCAATCGACCTGCGATCCACATGCCAACTACCAAAACGAGCAGTGCACTGACAGCTTGCATGCCCCAGCCAATGGCTGTCTCGGTCAGGCGTGAAATTGTATCGGGTTGCATAAGCTGTTCGACGCGCGCGGTCGCATCGGCGAGATCTGTGGGTAGTGTTGGTTCCTGCATTGTCTTCCCCTTCGTTTTGAATTGGCTTTCCGTGTTGCAGTTTTCCAGGTGCGTCAAGTATTTAGGGCAGATCGCGAAGGGTTCGTGCAGGGCGCGTTCCTTCACTCTTCACAAAGAGAGAGGGAAGGGTGATAGGGTCCCCTCGCACCAAAGGAGCCGAACATGGCCGACCTCACGCTTTCCCATGCCTTGAGCAGGATTTCTCCATCGCCCACCATTGCGATCAGCCAAAAGGCGCGAGATCTGAAAGCGCAGGGCAAAGACGTCTTGGCCCTCGCGGCTGGTGAGCCGGACTTTCCGACGCCTGACCATGTCTGTGAAGCGGCCATTGATGCGATCCGCCGCGGCGAGACAGGGTACACTGCTGTCGATGGCATCCCAGAACTTAAAGAGGCGGTCGCCGCGAAGTTCGAGCGAGACAACGGCCTCAGCTATGATCCGTCGTCTGAGGTCACGGTCACTTCGGGCGGAAAGTTTCTTGTCTATGCTGCACTCATGGCGACGCTGAACCCAGGCGATGAGGTGGTCGTACCAGCGCCTTACTGGGTGAGCTACCCAGGGATCGTGCAACTGTTCGGCGGCACTCCAGTGATCGCCAAAACGAAAGAAGCCCATGGATTCAAGCTGACCGCCGACGCTTTGGAAGAGGCTATCACACCGAAAACGCGGTGGTTGATCCTCAATTCCCCCGGCAACCCTACAGGGGCGGTCTTGGAGAAGGCTGATCTTCTGGCCCTTGGCGAGGTGCTGAAGCGACATCCGCACGTATGGGTCTTTTCGGACGATATCTATGAGCATGTCGTCTACGGAGCAGAATTCGCAACGATTGCTTCGGTTGTGCCGGAGCTCAAGGATCGAACCTTGACGATGAACGGTGCTTCGAAAGTCTACTCCATGACGGGCTGGCGTATTGGCTTTGGCGGCGGCCCAGCGGAGTTGATGACGGCTATTCGTAAGCTGTTAGGCCAGTCCACGACCAATCCTTCATCCATCAGTCAGTGGGCGGCAGTTGCTGCGCTTACCGGTGATCACGGTTTTCTGGCCGAGCGGAATGATGCGTTCCGTGCACGTCGGGACCATCTTTTGGGCGTCTTTGCAGATACGCCAGGTCTGACATGTGCAAAGCCCGAAGGGGCCTTCTACCTTTATCCTGGCTGTGAGGGCCTACTGGGCGGAAAGATCGGCGGCCGGGTCCTCGAAACCGATCTCGATGTCGCGGCGGCTTTGCTTGAGGAGGAGCTGGTCGCGCTCGTGCCAGGGACAGCTTTTGGCATGGGGCCATTCCTTCGGCTCTCTTACGCGGCGGACATGGCGACAATTGAAGAGGCAGGGCGCCGGATCAGCCGTTTTGCCAGCCGGGTGGAGCGCTAATCGAAATCGATTGGTTCGATAGAAGTTATCTGAAGCATTCGTTTTATCAAACGATGCCCCCAACCTACATGCTTCGTCGAAGGGAGAATTCTGATGGCTGATACGAATTCAAAAGTGATCGAGGCGCTCAAAAAGGTCCTTGGCGACACCTACGCGCTCTACCTGAAAACCCATGGCTACCACTGGAATGTGGAGGGCCCGAACTTCCAATCGTTGCACACACTGTTTGAGGCGAACTACCAAGCCCTGTGGCAGAGCATGGATGACATCGCCGAACGCATCCGCAGCTTAGGTGCCTATGCACCGGCTGGCGGGGTTCAGCTTGCGGCGCTCGCATCGATCGATTCCGGCGATAATGACGTGCCGACGGCCAATGCGATGGTCCAGAATCTGGTCGCAGGTCACGAGGCGTTCTTGGTCACAGCAAGGGCAGCGATGGATGCCGCTGGTGATTCGAGCGATGTCGCGAGCGAAGATCTCTTGTCACCGCTGATCGCAGCGCACGAGAAAATGGCTTGGATGCTGCGTTCGAGCCTCGAGCGCTAAACTTCTCTGGTTTCGCGCCGCAGCCTTGGTTGCGGCGCGGGATCGCGCGTTCTATGGCGCGTCGATCATGCCAGACTTACTCGTCGAGCTTTTCTCCGAAGAAATCCCTGCGCGCCTTCAATCCAAGGCCGCCAGCGACTTTGCGCGTCTGATGACGACCAAGCTGAAAGATGCCGGTCTCGAAGGAGGCGGCGCAGAAAGCTTCTACGGTCCGCGCCGTTTGGCGCTCTCCATCACGGATCTGCCCGACCGTTCGCCAGACGTCAGTGATGAGCGAAAAGGCCCACGCGTGGGTGCGCCGGAAAAGGCCGTTGAAGGCTTTCTGCGCGCAGCAGGTCTGAACGACATCGCCGAGGCGGAGATCCGGGACGATAAAAAGGGCCAGTTCTATATCGCTAAGATCGAAAGCCCGGGACGTGACGCGGGCGAGGTGATCGCCGAGGCACTCACTTCAACGATCAACGATTTCCCGTGGCCGAAATCCCAGCGCTGGGGCGATGGTGATCTCAAATGGGTGAGACCGCTGCGCCGGATTTTGCTGAGCTTCGGCGGCAAGCTGGTTCCGTTCCGGCTGGAGAATGGCTCGCAGGTTTTTGAGGCAGGCCTTCTCACCGAAGGGCACCGTATTCTCAGCGAGGGAACAATCGAGGCTGCGGACCTCGCAAGCTATGAAAGCAGCCTTGCTGAGGCTTCCGTGGTGCTGCGTGGAGACGACCGCGCAGCGAGGATTCTTGAGGGTGCGAAGGCCGCGTGTGCAGATGCAGGCTTGGAGCTCGTCGACGATCAGGGGCTTTTGAATGAGGTCACAGGCCTTGCTGAGTGGCCGGATGCGGTCCTTGGCTCCTTTGACGAAAAGTTTCTTCAGCTGCCTGACGAAGTGATCACCGCAGCTATGCGCGGGCACCAGAAGTATTTCTCGGTGAAGGATCCATCGACTGGGCGTCTTGCCCCGCGCTTTATCGCTGTGGCTGATATTCCTGGCGGCGAAGGCATGCTCACGGGGTACGAACGTGTGCTGACAGCCCGCCTGTCGGACGCGCTGTTCCTTTATCAAAATGACCTCAAGAAGCCGCTTGAGAAGCATGGCGCAAAGCTCAAGGGTGTGACGTTCTTTGAGGGTCTTGGAACCATTGCTGATAAGGTGGAGCGTGTCTCGACTTTGGCAGTGGCTCTGGCTGGCGCATGCGGTGCTGATACGCGACAGGCCCAGATCGTGGCCGAGCTTTGTAAAGCTGATCTGTCCACGGACATGGTCTATGAATTTCCGGAGCTCCAGGGCCTAATGGGGCGCTATTATGCGCTTGCGGAAGGTCTCGATGGTGCAATCGCCGACGCTGTCCGCGATCACTATTTGCCCGCGGGCGCTGATGATGATCTTCCTGGTGGACCGCTTGGCCTGGCGGTGAGCCTAGCTGATAAAATTGATACGCTTGCTGCCTTTTGGAGCATCGATCAAAAGCCCACCGGCTCACGCGATCCATTTGCTCTTCGCCGCGCCGCGCTTTCGATCATCAAGATCGTGCTTGAGAAACAGATCCGATTGGGTCTCGAGGAGCACCTTCTGCACGCTGTTTTTGCGGCGTCCGCACTGAAGCAGCACCAACCGATCGAGATCGAAAAGGGACCGCCGCAGTTGCAAGCTGTCGCGGCTCTGATCGGCGAAGATCAGATCAAAAAAGTGATCGACAGCCATCTCAAAGACGACATGTCCGCGATCACCCAGGCCTCGCTCGATGCGGCTGGTCCTCGTGTGGCCGACCTTCTGGCCTTCTTCCATGATCGACTGACCGTCTATTTCCGTGACCAGGGCATCCGCCATGACAGGGTTGCGGCAGCTTTGACCGAAGGCGCGGACGACTTCGTGCTGATCCAAAAGCGCCTGAGAGCGCTCGACGGGTTCCTCGATACCGAGGATGGTCAGAATCTGACTGCGGCTTACAAGCGCGCCGCCAATATTTTGAAGGCTGAGGCAAAAAAAGGTGAGCTCCCGACAGGTGGCGTGAACCCTGATTTTCTTGCAGAAAATGACGAAAAGGCCCTGCATTCTGCGCTGCTTGAGGCAGAAAAAGGTGCTCACGAGCATCTCGGTGACGAAGACTTTGCAAGTGCTATGCAAGACTTGTCGGCCGTTCGGCCGGTGATCGACCGCTTCTTCGAGGCGGTTACGGTGAACGATGAGAACGAGGATCTGCGCGCCAACCGGTTGGCGCTGCTCTTGCGTTTTGTGGACGTAGTGAAACTGGTTGCCGATTTTGATCGGCTGCAGGGATAAGACGGGAAGACTATCGATGGACGGACAAACCCCGGAGAAACTGGTTTACGCATTCGGTGGCGGCAAGGCAGAGGGCCGCTCGGAGATGCGCAACCTCCTCGGCGGTAAGGGTGCAAACCTGGCAGAAATGGCCTCGCTGGGTCTGCCGGTGCCACCAGGCTTCACAATCACCACGGAGGTCTGCACGGCCTTCTATGCGAATGATCGTAAGTATCCAGACGGCCTGAAATCTGCGGTTGAGGCGGGTGTGAAAGAGATCGAGACGATCACTGGGAAAGTGTTCGGCGACGTCAAAAATCCGCTTCTCGTTTCTGTGCGTTCAGGTGCTCGCGCTTCGATGCCAGGCATGATGGATACCGTCCTGAACCTTGGCCTCAACGATGAAACAGTGAAGGGTCTTGCAAGCTTGTCGGGCGATGCACGCTTTGCTTACGACAGTTACCGCCGCTTCATTCAGATGTACGGCGATGTTGTTCTCGGCGTTGATCACCACAACTTCGAAGAGCTTCTCGACAGCTTCAAAGATGAGCGTGACTACGTGCTCGATACTGCCCTGACTGCAGAAGATTGGCAGTCTGTGATCGCGCAATACAAAGAGGTTGTTGAGCAAACGATCAACAAACCTTTCCCGCAAGACCCGGAAGAGCAACTTTGGGGCGCGATCGATGCGGTCTTCTCATCCTGGATGAACGATCGGTCCAAGACCTATCGCCGTTTGAACGCGATCCCTGAGAGCTGGGGAACCGCCGTGAACATCCAGGCCATGGTGTTCGGCAATATGGGCCAGACATCAGCCACAGGCGTGGCCTTCACACGGAACCCATCGACCGGCGAAAATCGCGTCTACGGAGAGTTTCTCATCAACGCGCAAGGCGAGGACGTGGTGGCGGGTATCCGTACGCCGCAAAACCTCACGAAAGCCAGCCGCGAAGAACAGGGGTCGGATGAGGCTTCGCTCGAAGAGGCGATGCCCGAGACTTATGTGGAGCTCGCGGCCGTCTTCCAAAAATTGGAAGATCACTACCGCGATATGCAAGACATTGAGTTCACGATCGAGCAGGGCAAGCTCTACATGCTGCAAACCCGGAACGGGAAGCGGACAGCAAAGGCAGCCCTGAAGATTGCCGTTGATCTCTGTGCTGAGGGTAAGATCACCGAAGATGAAGCCGTCATGCGCGTTGATCCCAACGCACTTGATCAGCTTCTGCACCCTTCGCTCGACCCGAATGCGCCGCGCGACATCATCGCCAAGGGCCTTCCAGCAAGCCCTGGTGCCGCATCGGGTGAAGTCGTCTTCACCGCGGATGAGGCCGAACAGCTCGCAGCTGATGGGCGCAAAGTTATGCTTGTTCGCGTGGAGACGAGCCCTGAGGATATCCACGGCATGCACGCAGCGGCGGGGATCGTTACTGCTCGGGGCGGTATGACTTCACACGCAGCTGTTGTGGCGCGCGGCATGGGTCGGGCTTGTGTCTGCGGCGCGGGCGAACTCCGTATCGAGAAAGATGGATCTGGCTTCACCGTCCACGGACGGACCGTCAAGAAAGGTGAAGAGATAACCATTGACGGTTCGACGGGCGAAATCTTCTTTGGCGCGGTGCCGACGATTGAGCCTGAACTGTCCGGTGATTTTGGCAAGATCATGACTTGGGCGGACACCCATCGCCGTATGAAGGTCCGTGCCAACGCTGAAACGCCGCTCGACGCCAAGACAGCGCGCGATTTTGGCGCTGAAGGCATCGGTCTTTGCCGGACCGAGCACATGTTCTTTGACGCTGAGCGGATCAATGTCGTGCGCGACATGATCCTTGCCGACAGCGAGCAGGGACGTCGCGCTGCGCTTGATAAACTGCTGCCGTTCCAGCGCGGTGACTTTGAACAGCTCTTCACAGAGATGGCAGGCCTGCCGGTCACGATCCGTCTCCTGGATCCGCCGCTCCATGAATTCCTTCCGCATGGGGATAAAGAGATCGCCGATGTGGCGGCAGCCCTCGGTCGTGATACGGCTGATGTCGCTGGACGCATTCAAGAGCTGCACGAGCAGAACCCTATGCTCGGCCACCGCGGTTGCCGTCTTGCGCTTTCCTATCCAGAGATCGCAGAGATGCAGGCGCGGGCGATCTTCGAGGCGGCCCTTTCGGTCTCCAAGGCGAAGGGCGGCGACCCTGTCCAGCCAGAGATCATGGTTCCGCTCGTCTCGACACAGAAGGAATTGCAGATCCTCAAAGCGAAGATCGACAAGATCGCGACTGAGGTCTTCAAAGAGTCTGGTGATAAGCTTGTCTATACAGTCGGCACAATGATTGAGCTGCCTCGCGCAGCCCTGACGGCGGACAAGATTGCTCATGAGGCGGAGTTCTTCTCCTTTGGCACCAATGACCTCACCCAGACGACGTTCGGCATCAGCCGGGACGACGCAGGCGGTTTCATGCCGAGTTACCTCCGTCAGAACATCTTCGAGCAAGATCCGTTTGTGAGCCTCGACCAAGAAGGTGTGGGACAGCTCGTGGCGATTGCTGCTGAGAAGGGCCGTTCAACCCGTTCGCTGATCAAGCTCGGCATCTGCGGCGAGCATGGCGGCGATCCGGCGTCGATCAGCTTCTGCGAAGGCGTCGGGCTCGATTACGTCAGCTGCTCGCCATACCGCGTGCCGATTGCACGCTTGGCAGCTGCACAGGCCTCTCTTGCAGTGAAGAACCAAGACGCGTAACGGCTGCTTTTTGCTGCGGTGCAGCACTTGTGCGGGGGGCGACTCCGCACAACATCTCATCGTAACCAAATTGCCGTAACCTAGAGCTCCGCCACCAAGGTAGGACAGTGAGAACACTGACTGGAAGAACCGCTGACGAGGTCCGTAATGGACTGATCCTCACCGCGCTTTTGCTCGCGTTGGGGGCGCTGTTCATCACGATGGTGCGGACCAGCCAAATCATTGAATCCGTTGCGGTTGAACCTTCTGTCGAGGTGGTCCTGTTCGAGCTTCAAGAGCCGGTTCCTAGCGTCGAGGTCCGGGTTGTGAGCGCCGTTGAGGTGCTCATGGCGAGCGGTTTTGACGGCAATTCTGTGGCACAGGATCTCATCCTCGCCGGTATCCCAGCGCATGCCTTTGCGATCCCAGCAGCGGTGTTTGAGCAGCCCTTCGACGAGATCGAAGCTGAAGAGCATCTCTGCCTGAGCCAGGCGATCTATTTCGAGGCGCGCAATCAGTCGGTGCTTGGGCAGCTTGCGGTTGCCGATGTCATTCTCAATCGCGTGGATCATGGCCGCTTCCCCGACACGGTCTGCGGCGTTGTCTTCCAAGGCGAAGAGCGGCGGAACCGTTGCCAGTTCAGCTTCGCCTGCGATGGCGTGCCGGAGACAGCCTATGAGATGGGCGCTTGGGCCAAGTCCGAAGCCTTGGCCGACCTCATCATGCGCGGCTTCCGGCCACCGTTGACGCGCTATGCCACTTTCTATCACGCCGAATATGTCTCACCGAGCTGGGCTAAAGCCTTTGTCGAGACAACCGTGATCGGCGATCACATTTTCTACCGCTACCAAGATGCCTTGCGTCTTGCAGCGGAGGATCTTCCGGCGCCTGCGGCTTCCAGCCTCTAAAGGCTCAATTCCATCCCGATATCGATGGCGATCACCGAGTGGGTGAGGGCGCCAACGGAGATGATATCGACTCCCGTTTCAGCAATGGCGCGGATGGTTGACCCCGTGACCCCGCCTGAGGCTTCTAGGACGGCTTGCCCTTGGGTGAGGTCAACGGCTCGCTTGAGATCATCCGTCGTCATATTATCGAGAAGAACGATATCAGGTTTGAGGGGCAGGACCTCTTCCAGCTGAGCCAGAGTGTCGACCTCGACCTCAATTTTGACCGTATGCCCCGCATAGGATCGGGCTTTCGTGATGGCCGCCGAGATGCCGCCGGCGGCCACGATGTGATTGTCCTTGATCATCACCGCATCAGAAAGACTCATGCGGTGGGTCATTCCTCCGCCGCAGCGGACAGCGTGCTTTTGTAAAAGCCTCAGCCCAGGGAGTGTCTTGCGGGTCGCGGCAACATGTGCGCCCGTTCCCTCAATCGCTGAGACGAGCTCGGCCGTTGCCGTTGCGATCCCGGTCATGTGGCTCAGAATATTGAGGGCTGTTCGTTCAGCGATGAGGAGCGCACGTGCAGGCCCCTTGGCTGTGAGCAGTGTATCTCCAGCGCCGATGGTGCTACCGTCCTGTTCGTCCGTCACCACAGATGTCTTGTCACTGATCAGTGTGAAGACCAGTGCTGCAACATCAATCCCGGCCAGCACTCCAGCCTCGCGCGTGTTGAGTGTGGCGGTGGCCATGCGGTCCTCAGGGACCGTGGCCAGGGTGGTGAGGTCACCGCCTTGGCTCACATCCTCTTCAAGTGCGCGCAAGATCAGTGGTTTGAGGAGCTCAGCGGGAACAGGAAGGGTCATGCCGACCTCTCTACAAAGGATACCGACCAGCCACATTCAGAAAGACGTGCTTCGCTATGCAAAGGTTGATCGGTGTTGGGAAAATCGATGCGTTGATGCGCGCCGCGGCTTTCTTCGCGGGCGTATGCTGACTGGACCACGCCTTCAGCGGCGACCAAAGCCAACCGCTCACTGACCGTTACGGGGGTTTGCTCCCCCAAAAACGCTAAAAGCTGCAAGAGGCCCTCGTGGGATCGCAGCAGCCCCGCTTGCTCAGCCATTTGCTTCCGCACCGGCACCATGTGTCGTGCTGGTTTGTGCGAGAGTGAGGGGGCGAGGGTGGTCTCGGTCAGTTTCACTGATCGCGCTGGTCGCGCGCTAATCCTTTGGGCCGCCCGCTCTCCGAAAACGAGGGCCTCGAGAAGCGAGTTCGAGGCTAGCCGGTTGGCGCCGTGGACACCGGTGCTTGCGCATTCGCCAACCGCGTAGAGGCCGGGGACGTCGGTTTCCGCATCAAGGTCGGTCTTGATGCCGCCCATGTGATAGTGCGCAGCCGGAGCGATCGGTATGAGATCTGTCTCAGGATCGAGATCAGCTTCTCTGCACGCGGCATCGACGGTCGGAAAGCGCTCGGAGAACGCGGCGCCGAGGCTGCCGCGTACATCGAGAAAAGCGCCGCCTGTGTCGGCGATCGCGCTCGCAACGCCTCGCGCGACGATGTCCCGCGGTGCTAGCTCAGCATCGCCATGGAGGTCGCCCATAAAGCGCCGCCCATGGGCATCGAGCAATTGTCCGCCTTCGCCTCTAATCGCCTCTGTGGCGAGGGGCGCAGGATCCCGTCCGACATCGAGGCCGGTGGGGTGGAACTGCACAAATTCGAGATCGCGCAGGGTCGCTCCGGCCTCCGCGGCAAGGGCGAGGGCGTGCCCCTGGCCATAAAGCGGATTGGTTGTGACAGCGTAGAGCCCGCCCAATCCGCCGGTGGCGAGTATCACCGTGTGAGCGGCGAGGGCGATATTGCGCTGGCTTTCAACATCCCAGATGAGCATGCCGGTCACGCCCTCATGATCGGTCAGGACCTGCTCAGCAACTGTCCGCTCACGGATGTCGATGTGCTGGGACCGATGAGCTTCGTCGGTGAGGGCCCGCATAATTGCAGCGCCCGCCTCGTCGCCGCCCACATGCACGATACGATCACGACCGTGAGCCGCTTCACGTCCAAGCCGGTAGGCGCCTGCAGGATCACGATCAAAGGCGACCCCGAGTGCAGCGAGCCCTTCGACCGCGGCTGCACCGCTTTCACAGAGAACATCCACCGCGACAGGATCGCAAAGACCTGCACCTGCTGCGATCGTATCCTCAGCATGAAGACGAGGGTGGTCGTCAGAACCGATCGCTGCAGCGAGCCCGCCTTGCGCCCAAGAGGAGCTACCATCGCCAAGGTGGCCTGCGGTGATCACCGTCACCGGGTGGGGCGCTAGCTTCAGCGCTGTCCAAAGACCTGCCAGACCCGCGCCAACCACCACCACGCCCCCATGGGCACGGCTCATGTCCATGGCAATTAGCGGTGCTCGACAGAGATCACATCGCCGCCGTGACCGATGTCGAAGGCAGCAGGGGTGGCTGGTGTCGGAAGAGCGACCATGCGCTCCACGGCATCCCGAGCGCGCGACGCGATCACAGGATCAACGATGACCTCGTGACTCATGGTCTCAAGGGCTTCGAGAATGCCTTCCAATGTGATCTGTTTCATGTGTGGGCAAAGGTTGCACGGCCGCACAAAGTCCACACCCGGATTATCCAGCGCCACGTTGTCCGACATCGAGCATTCCGTGATGAGAACAACCTGCCGTGGCTGATTGGTCTTCACATAGTTCGACATCGCGCCAGTGGAACCTGCATAGTCCGCCTCGGCCAGCACGTCGGGAGGGCATTCAGGGTGCGCCAGCACGACGACGCCAGGGTGGCCCGCACGCATCTCGCGAATGTCCTCGGCCGTGAACTGTTCGTGCACTTCGCATGAACCAGCCCAGGTGATGACCTTTTTGTTGGTCATCCGCGCCACGTTCTTAGCGAGGTATTGATCAGGGATCAGAATGACTTGGTCCGTATCGAACTCTTGGCAGATGTGCTCGACGACCTGCACAGCGTTGGACGATGTGCAGCAGATGTCAGTCTCGGCTTTCACGTCTGCCGTCGTGTTGACATAGGTGACGACCGGCACGCCCGGATAGCGCTCCTTCAGGAGCCGCACATCAGCACCGGTGATCGACGAGGCGAGCGAGCAACCAGCTTCCATTGATGGGATCAGAACCGTTTTCTCTGGCGCCAGGATCTTCGATGTCTCCGCCATGAAGTGCACGCCGGCCTGCACGATGACATCAGCGTCGGTGGCGGCGGCTTCCTTGGCGAGCTGCAGGCTGTCACCGCGAATATCGCCGACGCAGGCAAAGATTTCCGGCGTCATATAATTGTGCGCGAGGATGACGGCGTTCTTCTCCGCCTTCAGGTCATTGATGCGCGCAACGAGCGGCGCCATCTTTTCCCACTCAAAACGCGGAATGCGGGAGGCGACGCGAGCATAAAGATGCTCGGTCCGCTCGCGGATATCCGCTTGAGTTGTTTCCGCAAATTCGTTCCCGAAGGCAGCCATTGTCCTGCTCCGACTTTTGCTCAGGCGGAGTATATGGCGCCCTGACTTATGCTCGGCAAGAGTTTTTCTCAGCAAATCGCCCGCTGCGGCAAAGGGCGTCTAGAGCGTTCCACGATAACGGGGGAGGGCGAGCCCAGCCGCCGTCGGTCCATCGGAGAGACCTGTGGCCCGGTAAATCGCGGCGGGTCGCCCACCTGTGGCTTGGACGGTCGTGTCCGTCTTCTCGACCAGCCCAGCTGTCTCCACGCTTCGGCGGAAGTTCTGTTTGTGAATGTCAAAGCCGAGCACCGCTTCCACGCCTTCTTGCAGTTCGCGGAGTGTGAACTCTTCGCCCATCAGTTTGAAGATCACAGGACGGTAGCGGAGTTTCCCGCGGAGGCGTCCAATCGCGGTGGCAAGAATGCGTCGGTGGTCCGAGATCATGGCTTCGCCATGGAGCACGGGTCCTTCAACGCCGTCGCGATCGCGGTGGGCCTCGGCAACGAGCCGCGCTTCATACATCAGCTCATACCGATCGAGCGCGCGCTCTTCTTCCCAGGCGCCGTCGTCGCCTGTGCCAAAGGCAATATCGATGCGGCTCTCCAGCGCCTCGTCGCCTTTCGCCCATTGGCGCAGCTCACCAGCGATATCAGCGCAGCTCCGGACTTTGCCTTCTCGGCGATCTTCCCAAGGGAAGAAGGTCGACCAACGGCGCCAGGCTGCGCTCTCGAGACTGGGCGTGAGAGCTTCGGACGAAAGTGCGAGATAGCCGACCGAGACGATGCGATCGGTCTCATCGCCTGACACAAGACTGGCTCGCGGTGCTTCGCGGCCCCGGTCCCCGAACGTGTAGAGCTGTTCCACATATTCAAGGGGGAGGGCCGTTTGCCGTTCCACGAAATCGCGGAGGGCCAGCTCGAACGTTCTGTGGTCTTCAGGATCGAACCGGCCGAAGGGCAAGCCCCATCCGCCGGGGCGCTTCACACACAGCACCACGGGGTCGCCGTCTTTGACCGCGGCGAGGACCACATTCAGTCCGATGACGAGCCGTCTCTCCATGTCCCTCCGAATGGATGCCCAATCCCATCCTGACCAGACCTAATCAGTAAGCTCTTCGAAACGCCTAAGATAGAGGGCTTGGCTGTCTTCCGTAGAGAGTATGTCGATGGAGAAAGGCTCGATGGCTTTGGGGAGGGGGAAAAGCTTCTTTGCTTCCTCCACGGAAAATCCTGCGATCTGCGTGGCTTCGAAAAACGCGCAGGCCCGGTCGGCCTTTTTGATCGTCTTCTCGATCTGCTCGGGAAGCTCGGCCGGCAAACCAAACCGGACATGGATTGCGTGCTGGAGACCCGCCTCGACTTTCTTGTAATTTCCTCCGAGGACGGCCTTAAACGGAGAGATCATATCGCCAATTACGTATTCTGGTGCGTCGTGGAGAAGGGCGGCCAGTCGCCATTCTCGTTTCCACTCTGGTTTCATTTGAATACAGAGATCGGTGACGATGACGGAATGTTGTGCCACATTGAACGGCATATGCCCCGTGGTCTGACCATTCCAGCGAGCAACGCGGGCGAGGCCATGCGCGATGTCTTCAATTTCGACATCGAGTGGTGAGGGGTCGAGAATATCAAGGCGGCGACCGGACAGCATGCGTTGCCAGGCGCGGGGCGGGGACTGATTCATCGTGGGGATGTAGCGGGCCGACACCGTTACGTCACCCTCAGTGGTACGACGCGAAAACCTATTTTCGTGGGGCTGTTGAGGGGTTTCACTCGAACATCAGAGAATCCTGATTTCACTTTCGATCAGGTGGTGTGACAATACAAATGAGTGAATGTTAGCAATAGTGAAAGAGGGGGTAACCTCGCAGTTTTGTGCAGGGATGCCGAAATATATCTTTATACTGTTTTTCTGTTCAGGTATAGGCGAGAATCTGGTTGTGTGCTTCATCGCTGATCTTGCGGCGCAATCACCCATGGCTGCTGGTGTTCAGGTCTGTCTGGGTTGGAAAGATGATATCGTTTTCATTTTTTATCAGATGGTTAAAAATTCTGTATGCGCCTCGATGATATTGGGGCGATTGACTCATTTTTGAGCTGATGAAACTTAATGAGATAACGCTACATCCTTTTTAATCCGCTCTATGACGGTGTGCACCCCACCTATGCTGCACACGCACTCTTTGCGACATTCGTCCTAGATGCCTTGACAGCGGAAGGGCTTTAAGCACTTTGAGCCGACCCCCGGGCAAGCATCGCTTGCTCAGCCCTCACTCTGGTTATTCAGCAATCGGCATGTTCTTCCCCTAGAGATAAATAGGCTTCCGCCTGCGGGGGCGATCGCCAATATCTGTATGGCTTGACGTGTGGGTCTCGTGTGTGCATCGGCATGCCGAAAACAATTGACACTGTGACTGACTTTTTATCATTCATTATTTTAAGTATTGGTGGGAGGAGATAAATTCAAGCAAAACAGTGGGATAAAAAGACTGAAGATCGGTTTTTGTGATTATTGTGTATCAAGATTCACTTATTGCGGTTGCGAGAAGCGTTGGTGCCTCGGGCGCGAAATGAATGAATAATAATCGCTGATATAGCCGACTAAATTATTTTGCTCGTGCGAATGAAAAGATCAAAATATTTGATTTATCAAATAGATATTGTTTTAGGGCGTTCGCATGATTGTGCTCTTTTTAGTCAGGGGCTCACGAGCGCCCCTGAAAAATCAGTAGAGTGAATAAAATAGACTTTCGATTTGTGATGTTGGGTTTGGAACGGTGCGTGTTGCACGCGGAGATGAATTGAGTCTATCGTCTCTGTTACAAAAATCAGTAATCAGAGTAAAAAAATAAAAATTAGATCTGATGATACCAGCCAACAAAGAAAGCTGGATTAAAAAGAAGGAAGAAATCAGTGAAAAGAGAAAAATTTGGTGCGCGCCGCTCTTACGCTTTAGCGGCAAGCCTTTCGGCTGCGCTTGGATTGGCGATTGCTCAGCCGGATGTTCGAGGCCCAGACTACTACAGCTTCGGTGACAGTCTATCTGACACCGGAAACCTCAGTCAGTTGTTTCCTGGCGACGTTGTGAGTGAACTATACTATCGCGGTGTTTACTCAAATGGTCCTGCGTGGATTGACATCATCAGTCGTAATCAGGCTCTTTATCCGGGTCTCGATGATCTGCAGCTCACACCGAGCACCAATGGCATCAACTTTGCCCATGCTGGCGCGAAGACTATTGGTGAGCATAGTCGAGGTATCGATGTAAGCACATTGGATCAAATCCAAGCGTTTGAAGATTTAATCACAGAGCAGACGATCGCAGTGTCCGATGAGGACATTTTTATAGTTTGGACCGGCCCTAATGATTATACGGGTAGGGATAGTGCTTTGCCTGAGGAGCGAGTTGGCGTTGTTGTCCGTGCTATTGAGTTTGGCATTCACCAGTTGATCGATAACGGCGCAAGAACAATTGCTGTTCTGAATATGCCGGATCTTTCACTCACTCCGGCTGCGAAGCAGCAAGACGCCGAGGTCCAGGAAGAGCTTAGGGTTTTAAGTGATATCCATAATGATGAATTGGCGCGCGTGGTCGCACGTATCCGATCAACAAACCGTGCAAGGGTCGTTCAGATAGATATTGACGGTCTGTACAAAGATGTGACGAACGATCCATCGCGGTTTGGTTTTGGCAATGTCGACGAAGGTTGTTTGTCGCTTCTCAAAATCTTGGAAGATTGCCCAACTGATCAGATGTTTTATGATCCCGTCCATCCTGCCTACGGATTGCACAGTTTGATCGCAGTTACGGTATTGGATGAGCTTGAAAACTTGAGGTTTTAAAGATGGTTTAATGGAGAGTTGGGCTGGGCTCAACTCTCTCGGGGACTTTAGGCCGGACGTTCGTTTTGCTGACCTTGTGTTGAGGAGAGCGTTCTGCCCGGCCTGATCACCAAAGATCTTTTCGGGCGGCGCGATGTCAGATCATCTTTCGAGGAAGAGTTCGCGTGTTACCGACGACTGCCATTCAATGAGAAGAGCATCGAAGAACACAAAGCGCAGGATTTCGGGATAAACGATGAACCTGCTGTCTCTTATGGTCAACAGGCCCGCACGATGATCGAGCCAGCAGAGTAGCCAGCCCCAAACCCTGAGATCACACCCAAGGCTCCCGCTGCCATATCGTCTTTATGCTTATGGAATGCGATGATCGAACCCGCTGACGACGTGTTGGCATACTCGTCGAGGACCACCGGCGCTTCGTCGCGGGAGGGGTCGCGGCCGAGGAGCTTCTTAGCGATCAAGAGATTCATGTTGAGATTGGCCTGATGGAGCCAGAAGCGCTGAACTTCGGCTTTCTCAAGGCCTTCAGCCTCGAGGTGTTCACCGATCATCGCGGCCACCATCGGGACGACCTCTTTGAAGACCGCGCGACCAGCCTGCTTGAAAAGCTTATCCGTGCGCGGATCTTCGGTATCGATGGTGCCATCTTCGGTATGGTTGAGGAAACCGAAATTGTTCCGAATGTTGTTGGAGAATTCGGTCTTCAGCCGGGTTGAGAGGATGTCGAACGAGCCTTCTGGTGCCTCTCCCTCAGGCTGGCCAATGATCATCGCGGTCGCGACGTCACCGAAGATGAAGTGGCCGTCGCGATCTTTGAAATTGATGTGGCCGGTGCAGATCTCTGGGTTGACCATCAGCACACGGCGCGCACCTGTGCTGAGAAGGCCAACGGCTGTTTGAATGCCGAATGATGCGCTGGCGCAGGCGACATTCATATCAAATGCATAGCCCTCGATGCCAAGGCTATCTTGGATTTCTACGGCCATGGCCGGATATTGCCGCTGCATGTTCGAGGCTGCGCAGATCACCGCATCGATATCACCAGCGGTCAGGCTTGCTGCTTCCATCGCTTGTTTGGCTGCAGCGACACCGATTTCTGCCATGACAGAGAGTTCGTCATTGCTGCGTGCGGGTATGCGTGGGCGCATCCGATCAGGGTCGAGGGCGCCTTCTTTATCGATCGCGAAGCGCGATTTGATGCCGGATGCCTTCTCAATGAACTCAGCTGAGGAGGGCTCGAACGGGTTGTCAGGGTTCTTCGCGTTCCACCGTTCCACGAAGGTGTTGTAGGCCTCAACCAGCTCTTCGTTCGAAATGCTGTTGGGCGGGGTGTAAAGTCCGGTGGAGAGGATCCGAGCGATCGCGGGTTT
This sequence comes from uncultured Parvularcula sp., assembly GCA_963922235.1. GTDB lineage: Bacteria > Pseudomonadota > Alphaproteobacteria > Caulobacterales > Parvularculaceae > Parvularcula. The sequence goes on from CAWUIJ010000027.1 coordinate 23,611, forward strand.
CATGGGGCCTCGCAGTGATTTTCCCTCGGTTCTGCTCCCCGTTTCCTTCGGTTTCAACCGTCTTCACGACCTGCGTTTGGCTCTCCAGTACAGAAACCCGAACGGAATGAGCCCGAGAACAAACCCCTTCAGGAAAGCTGGCGCAGTTTTGAAGATCACAAGGTTGGCATCAATGTCGTGCCGGTGGTTCCAGAACTCGATGATCTTGCCGTCCTCGATTGTCACCACATTGATGATGGGCAGCGTGGCACTGCCGACCATGATACGGCCCATGAGGTTCGTCGGCTTGGTGGTCAGCGTCCAGCGGGTTGCCACCCGGTCGCAATCGGCGACAATAAACTGGATCTCGCCGCTAAGGACAGCGATGTCATGAAACCGGTCAGCGATGGCCTTTTGCTCGATCGCTTCCTCGGTCACGCCTTTGCGCTCACCGATGTCCCAGACCTTATAGGTCTCAGCGACATACTCAGCATAGCGATCAGTATTGTCTGAGAACCATAGGTCCTGATAAAAGCCCATGGCTAGCGCCTTATTGGCCTCAATCTGTTCCTCGGTGCAGACCTCCTGCGCCATGGCGACGTTGATCATCGCCAAGAGCGTTGCCGCCATTCCCATTCCAAATTTCAAGCCCGAAACCCCTCAATGCCTGCGTCTTGCCCTCACGAGAGCCTGAAACGGCGCGCGGATGCAATGCTCGGGCACAGCTGTGTGAGGCCCCAAGGCGCTAGATATCCCAGCCCGCGAACTGAGCTGTGAAGACGAGCGAGTTAAAGGCTGCATGGGCAACCGCCAGCGGCCAAATGTTCCGTTTAAAGAGTAGGAATAAGACTCCTAAACTCAGACCGATCGCACCGGTCGTGAACAAACCCCTTATGCCCTGGTAATAGACATGCCCGATTCCAAAAATGAAGGCGGGCAGAAGCAACACGATGAACGTTGCGCCTACGCTCCTTCCGAGGCCTGCAGATAACCGAGACATCAAATAGCCACGGAAGTAAAATTCCTCAGCGGGCCCTGCAACCCACAGAACAGCGAGCCATGACAGGAAGAGCGCTAGATTGCCTTGGATGTCGCCAAACCTTTCGTCCACTTGCGTTCGGTCCAGTTGCATAAAGTCCGCACCGAAGTTCATCACAAGCAGGCTGACACCGACGCCGCTCAGCATGATCGCAACGAAGGCCAAGAGTGTTTGAGGAAGGAGCCAAAGCCAGTTCCTGGCTTTTGTGAAACGAACCAATCCAATGGAGGTGAGCGGGATGCCTTGGACACGAAGATAACCAAAGATCACGACCAGGACGAACACGAGAGAAACTGGCCCGCTATAACGCCAGATAAAGGGGTCGAGCACGGCTTTGCTGGCCAAGGCCAAAGCAACGAAGCCGGCGACTTCGGCAAGAATGAGGCGGCGAGGCTTACGCTGAGAAAGGGTATCTATGCCGCCTTATCATGGATGCGATGGCGGGCCGTATAGAACGATTGTGCAAACGCTGGAGCGTTTTCAGCCAAAGTGGAGCCGGTTTGGCGCTTCGAAAACGCGACCAAGCATAGACTTAGGGCTGTATTTGTGGATCGAAGATCACGAATACGGCTCTAGTGGCGGGCGGCCAAGGCGATCCAGCGCGCAGGCGTGATGCCAAAGGCCTTCTTGAAATGGCGGTTGAAGTGGCTTTGATCCGAAAACTGACAACTGTCTGCGATCTAGCTCAAAGGTTCACCCTGAGCCATGAGCTCCATAGCCTTGTCTAGTCTCCGCAGCGTGAGATATCGGTAAGGGCTGGTACCAAACCGAGCTTTGAACGAACGAGAGAGCGACCAGCGGTCCATTTCTGCAGCCGCGGCGATGTCATCGATCGATATCGGATCGAGCCGATTGTCGAGAATATACGTGCTCGCACGATTGGTCGCCTTGATGTCGATCGGCCCTAGGGTCTTTGGCGTGCTGCCTTCGAGCTCAGCCAAACGAAGCGCCATCTGTTCCAGCGCGTCCTGGTGTTCGAACGGGTCGATTGGTGTGTCCAATTGAAGAAGAATGTCCCGTACCGAACGCACCAGAACGGCGTCTGACGTCACGCCGCTAGGTAAAAAGGGAAGAGGTGCACGACCGATAGCGCTTTGGATAGTCTCGGGTGCGACGAACACAGCTTGATAGCGAAACCCGGCCTCGGTTCCCGCTTGCCCATCGTGGAGCTCATCCGGGTGAAGAACGACAAGCTGTCCGGGGAGTGATCGCTTTAGGCTACCCCGATAATTGAAGCACTGCTCGCCAGCAACGGTGAGTGCAAACGTATAGGTATCGTGGCGGTGCGGCTCATACGCCTCACCATAAAGGAAAGCGTCGATCACCGACGGGTCATATTCTGACCGTTTGATCCATCCCGATTGTGGCATGGTGCTGATCGAACGCTCCCAGCTCGCTCATCCGAGTACCTGTAAATGTATGAACGGAAAAGGCTTCTGTGAAGTCCTCAGATCAGGATCGGGCGCAACACTAATAGAGCTTGGCAATTTCCTGATGTCGCGGGCAGTCCACCAGGTGGTCATTGACCATGCCGACGGCCTGGCAGAAGGCGTAGATGATGACGGGGCCGCAAAAGACGAAGCCTCGTTTTTTGAGGTCCTTCGAGAGTGTCTCACTCATCGCTGTTTTCGCTGGCACCTCATCCATGGTCTCGAAGTGGTTCAATTGCGGTGTGCCGCCGACATAGGACCAAAGCCAATCCGAAAAGCTCTCGCTCTCCATCAGCTTGAGATAGGCGTGGGCATTCTTGATCGTACCCTGAATCTTGGTGCGTGAGCGGACAATACCGGCATTGCCAAGAAGCTCTTCGACCTTTGCATCGCCATATCCTGCTATGATCGCTGGGTCGAAGCCGTCAAAGGCCTCACGAAACGCATCGCGCTTATGAAGGATCGTGCGCCAGCTCAGGCCAGCTTGAAACCCGTCGAGGATAAGCTTTTCGAACAGGGCGCGGTCGTCATATTCAGGAACGCCCCATTCTTCGTCGTGATAGGCCTCAT
>CAWUIJ010000028.1:0-26404 GCA_963922235.1 uncultured Parvularcula sp.
AAATCGAAGCCTTCTGAACCAGCATCCGTAGCGATTGTGTTTTCCACAGGCGAAACCTTTCATTGAAGGCCGCTGCTATACTTCGAATAGGACGCAACGCCTAGAGGCGTGGTGCCTCACCTTCATCGCGCAGGACGAGCAAAGTAGACTGTGATCAACCTGTTTTTGTCTGTTATTTACAAAATTTTGTTCTTGGCAGGCGTAACGAAGATCACTAGAGACACGAATTCACACTTTGTGCAGTACCACTTTTGAGAGAATACTTCATTCGAATTAGGTACTGATCAATCGAAGCTTGGAAAAACATCAATGACCGAAAATACCGAAACTGCGGCCAGCCTCGACAGATCCGAAACGTTGGCTCTGACCACCGACATTGTTGCAGCATTTGTGAGCAATAATTCTGTGCCTGCTGAGCAACTGCAAGATTTGCTTCAGAACACCTTCCAAACGCTGTCGGGCCTTTCGGGAGTTCCTGCAGAAGAAGAGGTTCCGCTGAAGCCAGCTGTTCCTATCAAGAAGTCGATCACAGACGACTACTTGGTCTGCCTGGAAGATGGCAAACAACTCAAGATGTTGAAACGATATCTTCGCACTCAATATAACATGAGTCCAGAAGACTATCGCCGGAAGTGGGGTCTTCCAGCTGACTATCCAATGGTCGCACCGAACTACGCAAAACGCCGCTCAGAATTCGCCAAACAAATTGGCTTGGGTACACAAGGTGGGCGCAAGGCAACCAAGAAGCGCGGCCGCAAGAGCGCGTAACTCCTCTTTATAGAGAGACACAAACATCTCATGTTCGCCTAAAGCGGAGGCTTCAGCCCTCCGCTTTTTTTTGTGTCCATCGCACCGAAAGAATGGAGACCTCATAGAGGAGCATGATGGTCAACCCGAGGGCGATCTGGCTCATCGGGTCGGGCGGCGTGAGAAAGGCCGCTGCCAAAAAGATCACGACGATGGCATAGCGCCGATGTTCGGCAAGCCAATCGGCTGTCACCAGCCCCGCCCGCGCGAGCAAATTGAGAATCACCGGCAGCTGGAACGCAAAACCGAAGCCCAGCATCAACGCCAGGGCCAGGTTCAGGTAATCACCCACCTTGACAAAGAGCGTGTACGTCGCAGACGCGCTGGTCTCCGCCCTGCTCTCAACCCCAAGCGCGAAATCCATGACCAGTGGCAGGATCAACTGGTGAACCAGCGCGATGCCCGCCATGAAAAGAAAGGGAATAGCGATCAAAAAGGGCAGGATGGCGTTGCGTTCTGACTTGTAAAGTCCTGGCGCGACAAAGGCATAAACCTGCCAAGCTGTCACCGGGAATGTCGCCATGAGGGCTGCAAAGAAGCTCAGCTTCACCTGGGCAAAGAAGAGTTCCAGCGGGAAGTAATTAAGGACCGCGCCTTCCCCGCTGACCCGTTCGATCACTTCCACATAAGGGATCGTCAGAAAGTTATAGAGCGGAGCACTGACAATGAAGCAGAGAACAAAACCCACAGCCAAAGAACAGACGATAACGAGCAGTCTGTTTCTCAGCTCCAAGAGATGCGCCATCAAAGGCGCGCGGGATCCTTCAATCTCGCTTTCCCCATTATCATCAACGATGTCCGGTTGCGGGAGACTGTCAGCCATCTGAAGGCTCGCTTTCAGATACTGGTTTGGCTTGCGGGGCCGAACGCTTGTTCGCTGCCTTTTCGATGTCACGCATGGCGCCAGTCATTTCGTCCGCACCCGTCGACTTTTTCAGCTCTTCGATTTCCCGGCGCATGTCTTCCATCTCGGCCTCGCGCGCCATCTGGCTGATGCCCTGCCGAAACTCGTCAGCAAGACGGCGTGCCTTGCCCACCATGCGGCCAGCGCTGTTGAGGAAGCGCGGCAGATCTTTGGGTCCGATCACCAGGAGGGCGAGAACGGAAAGAACCAAGATCTCCGGCAGACCGAGCTGCGGGACCAAACTCATTCTTTTGTCGCGGCGTCCTGGGCTTTGTCTGTGGCGACGCCGTCCACTGTTTCACCTGGCTCGTGCTTGAGGCTCGAACTCGTCGCGGTGTCAGCCGGAGCGTCGTCGTCTTCGTTGAGGCCCTTACGGAACGAACGAATACCCTTCGCCATGTCTGTCATGATCGAAGAAATGCGCCCTCGTCCACCGAACAGGACAATCACAATAACGAGGACAAGTAGAAGCTGTTGCCAACCAGGAACCATGGTTTCTCCCGCGGGGCCGAATGTTATCCACCTCAACTGAGGGCGGACGGGCCAGACTGCAAGCGGTCAGAACGCGTCGTCCTCAATGATTTCGCTTTCATCGTCCTCGTCGTCGCCATCACTATGGTCTTGGACGGGCCGCGGAACGTCGAAACCGGGCGGTAGTTGCCCTTCTAGCAGACCTTGGGCTTTCAAATCCTGAAGGCCCGGAAGATCTCCGATACTCTCTAAGTCAAAATGCTCAAGAAAAACAGCTGTGGTGCCATAAAGCAGCGGACGGCCGGGTGCTTCCCTTCGGCCTCTTTGCTTAACCCAGCCAAGTCGGATCAACTGATCCAGCGAGCCTTTTGAGACCGAGACACCTCGGACCTCTTCGATTTCGGCGCGGCTGCAGGGCTGATGGTAGGCTATGATGGCCAGCGTCTCGAGCGCAGGACGGCTGAGTTTTCTCGTCGTCTCCTGCTCGATCACCAGGACCGATGCGCAGTCAGGAGCCGTCACAAACTGCCATTTCCCCGCGACCTGCCGGAGGTTCACACCGCGGCTGTCATAATGGGCTTGGAGCTCTTCCAAGAGCGGGCGCACTGGACCACCGGGCACCCGGTCAGCAATCACGATTTCGCTCAACGGCTCAGGCGACGCGAAAAGGAGGGCCTCAATGCGGCGCATGCGCTCCGCTTCAACCACACCCTCGTCTGCCATATCCGTCAGATCACTGATGTCAGTCATTTGACGCCCCTCACATAGATATCGTTGAACGGATCGTCCTGCTTCATCGCAGCATCACCGTCGCGCGCAGTCTCGAGCGCTGCACAGAATGTGGAGGCGACGACCGAACCGCGAGGGGCATGGGTTTCGCGTTTCACATGAAGATTCTGAAGCGCAAACCACTCACGATTGGCCAAAAGCTCCGTGCGCAGCTCTTCACGCGCCTCTTCGATTGCAAAGACTGGAACAGGATCCGCCCGCTTCTCAGGCGGCGCAGCACGCAAACGCTGCCGCGAGTAAGCTTGGAGCAAGTCATAAAGCTCTGCTGCTGTGTGGGTCGTCCGGCGCGTTTCCATGCCCCGCACTCCGCGGGCGAAAACATCACGGCCGAGCATGGCCCGCTCAGTCAGTTGCTGGGCGGCCTTCCGCATCGCATCGAGACGCTGAAGACGATGCGCGAGAAGCGCGGCGATCTCTTCACCGGATAGCTCGTCCTCGCCATCGTCTTGCTTGGGCAATAAGAGCCGCGTTTTGAGATAGGTCAGCCAACTCGCCATGACGAGGTAATCAGCAGCAAGCTGAAGGTTCCGGCTGCGCGCCGCCTCCACAAACTGAAGATATTGCTCGACCAGCGCGAGAACAGAAATCTCTCGAAGATCAACCTTTTGCCGATGCGCAAGATCGAGCAGCGCGTCCAGCGGGCCTTCATAACCATCAAGGCGAAGGATCAGCGTTTCGGCCGGATCGCTATCGGGGCCGAAGGCGTTGTCCTCAAATTCGGGCACGTGATCGTCAAACAACCGCTTTGACCCTTCTTAAGCGTCCCGCGACCCTAGGCCGAGTCGGAACAGCGTCCCGCTCAAACGCCGCGGACCAAACAATCTTGTGAACGCGTTTTCAGTGTGGAGCAGTACTGGTTCGCATCGTCTCGCGTCGTGAACGGGCCGATGCGCAGCCGGTAGAATGTCCGTCCATTGACCTCAGCACGCTGAACGTCAGGCTGTTTTGAGTTCACAAGCGTTCCGAGGCGAGACGACAGGCCCTCGAAATAATCGAGCGCCGCAGCATTGCTATCAAAGGCGCCCACCTGAACGACATGGCTGCCACTAATAGCTGTTGTCGGTGTTGAGGTGGGAGTTGAGGCCCTGACCGGCACGTCGCGAGGTTTGGTCGATGGCGCGGGAACCTGCCGCGTGGAGACATTCGTGGGCGTTGCGCCAGCAAGGCGATCGGTATCACGGGCCGCCGCCGTCAAAGCTGTAACGGCTGGGTCAGTCCCCTGCGCTGATGGTGCGGGAAGCGTTGTGGTGGGCGAGAGTTTCGCCGGCGCGCTGCCGTAACCATTCATGGCATCTGTTGTTGGGTCTTCGTACGTGACTGTCCGTGTAGGAAGTGCCCCTGCCACGCGGTCATAGACCTCTTGGCGCTCATTCTTGGCCACATCGAGAGGCACGTCTTCGGCAACGGGGTTCGGGTCCGCGGCGACGACAGGAATCTCTTCGCTAAACGAGCTCGCTCGCGCTACCCCCTGTCGATAGGCGTAATAAACCACCAACACGAAAACCATGAGGAGCGTTGCGAGGATTGCGAGGATTGTGAAGCCGGAAAGGCCGCCCTCGTCTTCTTTGAGAATTTCGTTCACGCTTGCCACCGTTGTCGACATGGACGCATCGTCCTTCTTTCGAGATCGTTAACGATTTCGCCACCAATCGGTAAAGACGTTGTTAACCTCACAAGAAACTTCTCGAGAGATCGAATAGCCTCCGGTGCTCGTGAATCGCAAAGCGATCCGTCATCCCGGCAATGTAATCGCAGATCACGCGCTTTCGTTTATCTAACGATTCGCCCTCTTGGCGTGCGTACCATGCAGGCGGCAGCACGCCTGGCTCATCATAGAAGAGCTGGAAAAGATCTCGCACGACGCGCTTCGCTGCGCTCCTGACCTCGGTGATCCGGTGGTGCCGATACATGCGTTCAAATAGGAAAGCTCTCAGAACTTTAAGGTCCTGATCCAGCGCATCCGAGAAAGCTGCCACCGCTTCTGTGTGATTACGTATCGCGTCACAGTCTTTTGGCGCGAGGTCGCTCAAACGCGATGAAGTCTCCTCAAAGACATCGGCCGCCATTTTCCCGATGAGACCACTGACGGCCTCGGCAATCTGAACGTCGCGCGGCTCATCCGGCCACGCCTTTCGCGCAGCAAAGAGAGCGGGCCCCAGAAGTGGCACGTCCATCGCCTCATCAAAGGTGAAGAGATTGGCGCGCAGGCCATCATCCGCATCATGGTTGTTATAGGCGATATCGTCGGCGAGCGCTGCGAGCTGCGCCTCGAGGCTCGGGAATGTGTGCAGCCAAAGGTCTTGCCGCTCAGCATATTCCTGGATGGCCACCGGCAGGGGTTTGTCCTTCACGCGGTGTGGCCCAACCAATGGGCCATTGTGCTTGACCGTACCCTCAAGCGTCTCCCAGGTCAGGTTGAGGCCAAGGTAGGCTCCGTGCTGTCGTTCCAACTTGGTCAGAAGGCGGAGCGTCTGAGCATTGTGATCAAAGCCCCCTGCCCCTTCCATCAGCTCCTCCAGAACATCCTCACCCGTATGCCCGAACGGCGGATGCCCAAGGTCATGAGAGAGCGCGACCACTTCAGCGAGATCTTCATCCAGCCTCAGCCGCCGCGCTAGGGCCCGCGCGATCTGGCTGACTTCGAGGCTGTGAGTCAGGCGGGTGCGGTAATGATCACCCTCGTGAAAAACAAAAACCTGGGTTTTGTGCTTAAGGCGTCGGAACGCGACCGTGTGCAGAATCCGGTCGCGATCGCGCTGAAAAGGCGTCCTGGTCTGGCTTTCTTCCTCACCATCAAGACGCCCACGCGTTTCATGGGCCTTGGCAGCAAAATCAGCGAGCGGTGCAGGAAAAGCGATCGGCATAAGAAATCTAAGCATGAAACGGAGAGAATGCTCTCCAGGAAAGCCTGCCCACTCCACCGATTCAGTTGAGCTTGTCGAGCAGACAGGGCTCTCTTGGGGTTGCGAGAGCCAGGCGCAGTGCCCCAAACCAGATCCATGGACGCATCAATCGAAAGCACCAAGCGCGCACTCGCCATGCAAGCGAAAGAGCGGATGGCCGTGGGCGATTCGATCGGCGCCCTCGAACTGAAGATGAAGTCTATTTCCATTGGTCGGCCTTCCCCTGGTGAGCTTTATGAACTTGGACGCCTGCAGGTTCTCACCATGCGCTATGATGATGCCCGCAAAACGTTCGGTATCCTTCATGGTGCAGCGCCGACCGTGCCAGAGATCGCCATTGAGACGGGGCGCCTTGCCAAAATTGGCGGGGATATGGACAGTGCACGGGCGATTTTTGATCAAGCTCTGGCCAAGCATCCGCAACACCCGCCCCTTCTTGCCGAAAGTCTTTCGTTCGATGATCTCCCTGCAGATCGCCTATCAACGGCAGAGGCGCTGGCAGCCGACAGTTCCGTGGCCTTTGAACATCGCCATCTCTTAGCCTTTGCGCTGGCGGGTTTTTTCGACAAGGCCAAAGATGTCCAAAAGGCCTGGCATTTTGCAACACTGGGCAACAGTCTCTATAAAGACAATGGACCGAGCGTTCCCCAAGTTGCAAGCGAAATCGAGAGTGCGCTTCGCCTGTTTGAAGCCACGGCACCCCTTCCCATCGACGAGGACGCGCCTCAGACCGTCTACCTCATTGGTCCACCACGTTCAGGCGGCACCCTTCTCCAGACCGTGCTTGCCGCACCTGATCACCACGCCTCATTGGGAGAACGCGGCGCACTTTTGCCGTGGCTGATGGATGGTATTCATAGCAGCAGCACCCAGTTTTGGGAGACCGGTGCGGCAGCTATTCAACAGGCTGATATGAAGGGCATCAAGGGTCTGGCGGGCGACAGCAAAATGGTGATCGATAAAACACCACATCACGCGCATTTTGCAGGCGTTCTCTCGAAAATCCATCCGCAGTCCGCCTTTATCGATCAGCGGCGGGACATTCGCGACACACTTGTCTCGATCTATCTGCAGGCGTTCAAGCCCATCTTCGGTTATAGCCGGAACGTGCAGTCCATTGCGGACTACCTGTTGCTGCAACGGCAGACAGTCGAGCGCTGGAAGGAAGCCGGGCTACCGGTCATCATCCACGATCATGAAGCGTTCGTTCGCACACCGAATGATATCGGGAAAGGTCTCTTTACAGAGCTCGGTCACGAATGGAATGATGCCTATTTGGCCAAAGACAGGCGGGTCGCCGATGTCCGCAACTTCAGCACATCAAGCGTGCGCACGAACATCTCCGCCGAGTACACGAACAAGTGGTCACACTATCAGGATGTCGTGGGCGACTTGCCAGACGAGCTTCTGAGACTGCTCACCGCTTAGCCGGCTTTTTTGGCAGGCGCCGCTTTTTTGGCGAAGACCTGCTTCACCACGTCGATCAGCTGATCAGGTTCGAAAGGCTTCAAGAGATAGTTGTTCATCTTGAGGCGAACGCCCTCTTCGAGAATCGGACGGGTCGCTTTGCCTGTGATCAGGATGAAACCAACGCGCGCAGTTTTCGGATTGCCGCGCAAAGCTGCGAGCAGCTCAAGACCGCTCATGTTCGGCATGTTGTAATCGCTGATCACGAGATGCGACACGTCTTCTTTCATCAGCTTGAGGGCTTCTTTCCCGTCCTCAGCATAACGAATGTTCGCAATACCGATCTGCTCGAGAGTCTGACCGATCAGTCCACGGCTGATCGACATATCGTCGACGACCACCACTTTGAGGACCTTGAACACTGACATCGAAAATCTGCCCTTTTAAAATAAGCTGCACGTTTGCTGCCAATATTTGGTATCAAAAACGCCTTAATTATTCCTGCCGAAACATGCGCAACGCCGCGTTACTAGACTCGCCGATAGGTCGTAAGGCCAACTGATTCGAACTTGTCTTTTGCATGTCCCGACAGGCGCTCTGAGTGACCAATGAAGAGCCAACCGCCTGGATCAAGGACTTCCGAGAAACGTTGCCAAAGCACGCCTTTGGTCGCTTCATCGAAATAGATCACCACATTGCGGCACATCACAGCATCGACGCTCTCGCGAATAGGCCAAGGCCCCATGAGATTGAGGAGCTGGAAGTCCACCATCGAGCGCACTTCATCACCGACGCAGAAACGATCCGCATGAGGACCCCAACCTGACTGGAAGAATTTCTCGCGCAAGCGCGGCTCAACCGGGTCAATCACCTCACGGTCGTAAAGGCCCGTTGTGGCCCGGTTCACAACAACCGGATCAATATCAGTTCCCAGGACTTTGACATCGCGTTTGGCAAGCTCAGGAGCTGCATCAAGCAGTCCGATAGCGAGCGAGTAAGGCTCCTCCCCCGAAGAGCAGCCAGCTGACCAAATGCGATACTTCCCACCACGCGCCGTTTTCGCCAGCGCCTCCTTGGCAATCTCATTACGGATCGTATCAAAGTGATGAGGCTCACGGAAGAAATGCGTGAGGTTCGTGGTGAGCGCTGAAAGAAGGTGCCCCCGTTCTTCACGCCCCTCTTTTCCAGCCACAAACGTGATGTAATCGCTGAACCGCTGCATACCCAGCACGCGCAACCGGCGCGCCAAGCGCGAATAGACGAGGTTCATCTTCGTATCAGGAAGAAAGATCCCCGCATCATCGTAGATCATTCCCTTGATCTGCGTGAAGTCTTTGTCCGTGTACTCGAACTCAGATGCGCGTGGCTGGGCGAGACTGCTCATGAACGACCTCAGGCAGCCTGGGCCAGGCCTTGCGGCATGACCTGGCTCAAGTCGATGAAACGGATCATTTGATCTTCGCGCGCAATGACGTTTTTCACGAACGTACGCGATGCCTCCGAACCGATGTTCGGTGTTGCTTGAAGATCGTCAGCCGTCACACTCATAATGTCAGAGACTGCATCCACCATCAGGCCGAAGAGCTGCCCTTCAATCTGTGCAACAATGATAACATGCCGCTCATTGGGTTCGGTCAACTCAAACCCAAGCCGGTTAGCGAGATCGATGATCGGTAGAACAGCGCCGCGCAGGTTGATCACACCACGCACGTAATTGGGCGCATGCGGCAACCGGGTCGCGGGGGACCAACCTCGGATTTCACGAACCGACATGATGTTGACGCAATACTCGTCATCATGCACACGGAAGGAAATGACTTCCATCGGCTGATGGGCTTTTTCCGTTGAATTATCAGACATTTACGGCCTCCTGAAGGTTCTCTGCCACCGGTGCGCCGACACCAACAGCAGAGTGGTCTTGAGCCAAATCATTGACGTCCAAGATAAGTGCAATTTGGCCGTCACCGAGGATCGTTGCAGCTGCAACACCTTTGATCCGGCCATAATTCGCCTGCAGACCTTTGATCACGACCTGGCGTTGGTCGACGATTTCATCCACTGCAAACGCATATTCTGAACCTGTGTCGCTCTCGACTAAGAGCATCACCGAACCTTCAAAGGTTTCGAGTGGCTCCCGGTATCCAAGTGCGGCACCAACATCCAGAATTGGCACGAAATTCCCACGCACAAAGACCACCTGATCTTCGCCGCCGAGGTTTTGGATATCACTCGGCTCAGGACGAAGACTTTCAGCAATGACGCTCAACGGCAGAACCGCCGTTTGATCCGCAACACGGATGACCATGCCATCAAGGACAGCAAGAGTCAGCGGCAAGCTGATGGTGAATGTGCTTCCCTCCCCAGGGACAGACGAAATGGTAATCCGACCACCGAGGGAATTGATCTCGCGTTTGACGACATCCATGCCCACGCCGCGGCCAGAAACCTGGCTGACAGTTTCAGCCGTTGAAAAACCGGGTGCAAAAAGAAGCGCGTCGGTTTCGCTTTCACTCAGGATCGCATCCTCAGCAATAATTCCCTTGCTGATGGCGATCTCACGAACTTTCTCGCGATTCACACCGCCACCATCGTCTTTCACCGTCAGGACAACGCGGCCTGAATGGTGCTCAGCTGACAGATGGACAATACCCGTCTCATCTTTTCCAGCTTCCAAGCGCCTCTCTGGCGATTCAACACCATGGTCGATCGCGTTACGGATCATATGCGTCAGCGGCTCAGCAAGGCGCTCGATCACCGTCTTGTCGACCTCGGTCGAGTCACCCTCAGTGACCAGCTTGACCTTTTTACCAGTCGACGCTGCGGTTGATCGAACGATCTGTGACATCCGCATAAAGAGCGACTTCACAGGCTCCGCACGAATAGCCATCACGCTTTCTTGCAATTCCCGTGTAAGCTGACGGAACTCATCAAGGCCTGAGCTAAGCGAAGACGTTGAGTTGTCCTGTTGGTCTTCCACGGCCTGGCTCAGCATCGATTGGCTGATCACAAGCTCCGACACCAGATTGATCAGACGATCGACGCGAGAAAGCTCTACACGGACGACTGGCTTAGGACCGGAGCTTTTCGCCTTGGCCTTAGGCGCAGCCGGCTGGGCCGCAGCAGCTGCAGGCGCTGAGACCTTTTCAGGCTCAGGCTGATCTTCAGGCTCTAGCTCGATCTCGACTTCCGTTGGCTCGGCGGCCTCGGCTACGACGTCTAGAGTTTCATCATCAGCGGCAGTGACGTCTTCATCGTCATCGATCTGGAGCGCGTCGAAGTCAGCGTCTGAAAGAATGGCCTCTTCAGCTTCATCAGATGACGCATCATCAAGAGAGAGGTCGTCTTCATCTGCTTCAAGACCGATATCGTCATCAGACGTTGATGCAGGAGCGGCGCCTTCAACAATGGTGTTGTCGCAGTCTTCGCCGACAAAATCGAAGATGTCATCGACATCCATACGGTCTGCACCGTCGGACAAAACCACAGTCCAGAAGAAATAGGCTGATGTCGGATCAAGATCGTCGAAACTTGGAAGACGTGACGTATCGCAGGTCACCTCGGACTCGCCCAAAGAGCACAGCTCTTTCAGGAACGGTCCTGGATCATTGCCGCGACCATAGAAGACATCCAACGGTTTGAATGTGACCGTGATCGTATCTTCGCCAGCACCAGCTTCAGCATCCGAAGAATCGTCAGCATCGTCACCGCCCGCAAAGGCCGCAAGAAAGTCCTCGTCGCTGACATCTTCGCCTTCCTCAGGCAACTCAAGATCGAGCCCAACAGGCTGGAAGATTTCTGAAGCGTCAACCTCGTCTTCCCCGTCATCGGGGCAAGCCTGTTCAAAGGCCTCAAGAACCGCGGCCGCCTCAGCTTCGTCGACAGGATCTCCACCTCTTTCAACATCGATCGTTGATGTCAGAAGATCCTTGCCGCGGAGGAGAAGAACACAAAGATCTGGGCTAAGATCAAGTGTCTCCGACCGCAGATGGTCCATCAGTGTCTCAAAGACGTGTGCGGTTTCCGTGATGGCCGTCATGCCAAAGGCACCCGCACCGCCCTTGATCGAATGCACCGCACGGAAGGCGGAGTTGATCAGCTCGAGGTCTTCCGAACCCGCCTCAAGTTCCATGAGGTCAGACTCGAGCTGCTCGAGAAGCTCATCGCATTCGAGAAAGAACGTCTCACGAAGTTCTGCCAACGGATCCATGAGAAAATCCTAGGCAGCTAAGCGCCGAACGGCAGAAATAAGACGGTCATCGTGGAATGGCTTGGCCATCCAGCCCGATGCACCGAGCGAACGCGCCTTGCTTTTCAGTTCAGGCGCTGTTTCCGACGAGATGACAAGGATCGGCGTCATCTTGTACTGAAGATCACCACGCACACCCTTGATGAAACCAAGTCCGTCCATCACCGGCATGTTCATGTCGGTCGTAATGACATCAGGATTAACTTCTGGAAGACGGCGCAAGCCATGCGCGCCATCCTCGGCCAAATGAACCTCGAACCCTGCCTCTTTCAAGACATGTTCGATCATCGTACGGACTGTAAGACTGTCCTCAACCGCAAGAATTTTCAGTGCCATATGCCCTTAGCCCGCCTTTTTTACTCCTAGGTCTTCCGCCGAGAGGCCTGCCACCTCAATGGTGGACAAGAAAGCCTCGGATGGTTCAACCACTTCAAAACTACGTCCTTCATCAGTCCACGTTTTTGATGCGGACATCAAAATCTGCATGCAGAGAACGCCGATTTGCTCGACCTCACTTGCATTGAGAACGACAGTTTGCTCGCGAAGCTCCTTAAGCTGTGCAAACAGGCCAGGAGCCGCAGTTGATGCAAGTTTAGCATCGAGCGTAATCTCGCTGTAATCATTTGCCTCATCGCTCATGACGGCGCGGTCCCTCAACCCACGGGCACACTCCGTCAGAATGAATGCGCCCTTTCACTCTCAGCGGATAATGTAGCGCAGTGAGGTTTCTCGACTTTTAACTGTAGACCGATGATCCATCGTTCACTTTGGAAATTCGATAGATTCCTTCACTCGGGGTAAAGCTAAGACGGCGCGCATGGGCCCCGCCGATATCTTCAGCCACGATGTGAATCCGGTTCTGCCTCAGCCAGTCTCTGGCAAAATTCGCGTTTTCCGACCCAATCGGCAGCATGGCGCGGATGATATTGGCGCCGCCCACGATCACAGCTTTTAGCCGTTTCGGATTGGCACCAGCCTCAATAACGCGGGACAGCAAAGCCGGATTGGATGCGTCGCCGTAGCGCAGGTCAGCCATGGCTGTTCCTTGCGAATGCGACAGAAGATAGTGGTTCAACCCACCCACCCCGGTGCTTGGATCCCAAAGACCCACTGCGATGCAGGATCCCAAAACGGTTGTGAATGTTGGCGATGGTCGACGCGCGACGACCAAGTCGCCTATTCCAATGACTGTTGGTCTTTGGGGCCGCGCCGTTGTTTCGGCGAGCTGGTTCATTACGATGCCTTTGCCGCCGCCTTCGGTCGGCACGCATCGAGAATAGCAGGCGCGATGTCATCGAGAGGCATGGGCGTGTCCACCGCCCCCAGCTCATAGGCCACGCGCGGCATGCCCCAGACCACACTTGTTGCTTCGTCCTGAGCAACTGTAAAACCGCCTGCCTCGCGAACTTGGAGAAGGCCCTTCGCACCATCACGGCCCATGCCTGTTAGCAGGGCTGCGACGATCTTCGACCCGCGCAACTCAACACCCGATTCAAAAAGAACGTCAACGGATGGCTTAAATCCGTTCACAGGAGGCGTGTCTTCGAGCTCACAAACAAGGCCGCCTTGATCGACCAGGCGCATGTGTTGTCCAGCGGGCGCAATCAGCACACGTCCAGCTTCAGGTTTTGAACCATGGCTCGCAATATGGACACTCGGTGAACAGACTGAATTGAGCCGATGCGAAAAAAGATCGATGAATTTCGGTGGCATATGCTGCACGATCAGTGTCGGCGGGCAGTTTTTCGGAAATGTTCGGAGCACTGCGACCAAGGCATCAACACCGCCGGTGGAAGCGCCCAGAAGGATCATCTTGCTGGATTCGAATTTTTCTTCCGGACCCGTTGCAGAAGGTTTGGCTTTTCCATCAGCGCCCCAAGCCACAGCATCTTTCAGCT
The DNA here is from genome assembly GCA_963922235.1 of uncultured Parvularcula sp. Lineage (GTDB taxonomy): Bacteria > Pseudomonadota > Alphaproteobacteria > Caulobacterales > Parvularculaceae > Parvularcula. The sequence continues at coordinate 13,426 of CAWUIJ010000028.1, forward strand.
TTCCAGGTAGGGCGCTAAAAAGTGACGCACCCGTCATACCAGCAGGTTTGAAAAGGCAATGGGCCGCACCAAGTTCCAAGGCCTGGCCTTCAATTTGCTCCGCAGACTCTGTTTGAGATGTCACAACCACAACAGGAATGGGACGAAGGCGCATGAGCTTTTCGAGAAATGTCAGACCGTCCATGCGCGGCATGTTGATGTCTAGGGTTACAACGTCTGGGTCAAGCGTTTTGATTGCCTCCCGTGCGCCGTAAGCATCAGCCGCGTAGCCGACAACTTCGAGATCAGGATCTTTGGACACCGCGTGATCCATCAGACCACGCATCGTCGCACTATCGTCTATGATCAATACCCTAATCGGTTTTTTATCTTCTTTGTTTCTCACTTTTGGACCCCTCATCCGAGAGCTGTTTCTGTTCTAGACGTCTTCACGCTAGTGCCCTGAAACAACTCACCGAATGATTGTAGGTCAAAAGCCTTAAAACTCTTCCCATTCGTCATCGGCCGGTTCGAGTTCCTCGGCCGCACCGCCAGTTCCAGCAAAGAATGCTTGCGCGGCTTGGCGTTGCTGCACGACCGGAGGCTCACCTTCATGGCCTTGAGAGCCATCGGAGCCGCCAGTGAACGCGTCATTGGCCGGAAGCTCGGTCGACGATCCCACTTCGAAATGAGCCACACGGTCGATGAGCATCGTCGAGGCGCGAGCCAGTGCATGGCTCGAAGCTGTGGACTGCTCAACCATCGCCGCGTTCTGCTGCGTGACCTGGTCCATCTTGTTCATGGCGTCGTTGACTTCGCCAAGGCTGATGGACTGTTCCTGTGCAGAGGCTGCAATTTCAGAGACCAGCGAGCTCACATTCTCGACACGCTCGACAATGTCGCTGAGCGCCGTACCCGCGCCGCCGACAAGGTCCACACCCTCAGCAACCTGAGCAGAACTTGTCGAGATCAGCTCTTTGATCTCTTTTGCCGCTTCTGACGACCGCTGAGCAAGTGCCCGGACCTCTTGCGCAACCACCGCGAAGCCGCGACCTGCGTCACCTGCCCGCGCTGCCTCAACACCTGCGTTGAGGGCCAGGAGGTTGGTCTGGAAGGCGATGTCGTCAATCACGCCGATGATCTGGCTGATCTGTGTGGATGATTTCTCGATCTCGCCCATCGCCGAGACGGCGTTGCGCACAACGTCACCTGAGGCTTTCGCTTCCGCACGGGTCTCGGAGGCGACACTGTTCACCTCTTTCGCTCCGTCTGCGGTTTGCTTGACGGTTGCCGTGATCTCATCAAGGGCTGCGGCTGTCTCTTCCAGTGTCGCGGCCTGGCTTTCCGTCCGCTTGGAGAGGTCATCTGCGGCTTGCGAGATATCCGACGAGCCAGTTTTCAGCGTCGATGCTGTGGAGGTGATCGATTGCATCACGTCACACAGGCGGCCCGTTGTGTCGTTGAAGAGCGACCGCAGGCGATCATACTCGCCAGGGAAGACCTCTTCGATCCGATAGGTCAGAACACCATTCGACAGACGTTCCATGCCTTGGGCCAAACTTTCGACAACCATAGCCTGTTCATCAGCATTCCGCAGACGAATTTCTTCGGCATCACGCATTTTGCTGACCGCGTTGGTGAAGTCGACGCGGAGCTGTTCGTATTCCGCCGGGAAGGTCTCAGGCAGCGAGGCTGTGAAATCACCCTCGGAGAGACGATCAAGGCCATGGGCCAAGCTATCGACAATGGTCTTCTGCTCTTGATCCCGGCGAATACGCCGCTCTTCACTGGCCTGACGGGCAAGCTCTTGCTCAGTGACGTCCGTCGCGGATTTCACGATTTTGAATGTGTTGCCATGGGAGTCGATGATCGGTGTGTAGACAGCCTGCAGCCAAATTTCTTCGCTGGCCTTGTTGAGGCGTTTGAATTGTCCACTTTGCGTCTCGCCATGGGCAAGGAGTTGCCAGAACTGTCTGTACTCATCACTGTTCGCAAGCTCTGGCTCGCAGAACATCTGGTGATGCTTACCGACCACCTCGTCTTCGCTGTACCCAACAGTCTTCAGGAAGATCTCATTGACCTTCTGGATGTTGCCCTGGGTATCAAACTCGATGAGCGCTTGATTGCGATCGAAGGCTTCGATCATGCCTGCATCAGTCCGCTGTTTGGTCACATCTTGCCACTCAAGAACAGCACCGACGTATTCGCCCTGAAGGTCCATGACAGCACCGATATTGAGGTTGATCTTCAGATCACCGACTGAAATATCCGTGGTGAACGGAAGGTTGGTCGGATCAGCAAGGATCCGGCGCTGGTGGCTTGGATCCTTGTGGAACCGGTCGATGCATGTACCGATAATCTCATCAGGATTGAAGTCTGGCCACATTTTGCGGAACTCATCAGCTGCATTTCGGAACAATTCGAACGTTGATTCGTTCGCATACGTGACAATGAGATCACGGTCCACCATGATGACGGCACTGCTCGACGCTTCAAGGGCAGAGCTCTTGAAGATCATCTCATTCGCTTGCTTCTCGATTTCTGTGATGTCCTTACAGAACTTCACAACCTTCACAGCCTTGCCCGAGTCGTCGAGGACTGGGTTGTACGCCGCATCAATGATGATCTCACGACCTGACTTGGTGACGCGTGTATACTTGCCTTGGTCAAACTCACCGCGGCCAAGCTTTTTCCAGAACGCCTTATACTCAGTGCCTTGAGCGTATTCTGGATCACAGAACATCGAGTGGTGAGCACCCACCAGCTCATCAAGGCTATACTCTGTCGCCGCACAGAAGGCTTCGTTCGCTGTCTGAACGATGCCGTCCATGTTGAACTCAATCACAGCATGCGTACGGTCAACGGCCGAACGGATTGTCTTCTGATCGAAGGCAGCTTTTTCTTGTTCTGTGATGTCCGTCGCGAATTTGATGACGCGAACAACGGTGCCTTCAGCATCGACGACAGGATTGTAGGCCGCCTGGATCCAGATCGGCTCGCCGCTTTTGCCAAAGCGCTGATACTTGCCCGAGTCGGCATGACCATCACCAAGGCGTTCCCAGAACGCACGGTATTCGGAGCTCTGCGCATATTCGGGGTCACAGAACATCGAATGATGCTCGCCCACAATGTCGCTGAGGCCATAGCCCGTGGTTTTGAGGAATGCCTCATTGGCTGTCAGAATGCGTCCCTTCAGATCGAATTCGATCGTGGCTTGGGTGCGGTCCACTGCCTGGAGGATCGCTTTACGGTCTGAATCAGCTTCTTCAGATGCCGTGATGTCGGTAGCCGACTTGATCACCTTAAAGACGTTGCCACTTTTATCGGTGACCGGAAGATAGTTGGCCTGGAGCCAAATCGTTCCGCCGTCTTTGCCAAAACGTTTGAACTTACCGCTTTGGGCGTCACCGCGTGCAAGGCTATCCCAAAACGCGCGATATTCGTTCGAAGAGGCATAGTCCGTATCACAGAACATACGGTGGTGATGACCAACGATCTCCTCGCGGCTATAACCGACAGCGTTCAGGAAGTTCGCATTGGCGTTCTCGATCACACCATCAGGCGTGAACTCGATGAGCGCCTGGGTTGAATCAAAGGCCTCCAGCATGCTGCTCTGAACACGAGCAACGGTGACGTCAGCGATCTCAACGACGTTGCCGGTGTACTGACCTTGATCATCGGTGATCATCGACACCGAGAATTCCACTTTGCGGCGACCAACATCCACGTCCTTGACGAAAGGCATGTTCGTCTGATTGCCGATCAACCGCGTTTGCTCATCCAACGATGCCGCAACGAAGGCCGCCTTTTGGCCAACAGGATTGGCTGGATCAAAACCAGCAAACGCCGAGCGGAACTCTTCAGCATGCTCTGCGAAAAGCTTGCTGGCGCCATCATTGACGAACGTGACTTCACCGGCAGCATCCAGAACGATCAGGGCCGTCGACACACTCGCAAAAGCAGCGCTCTTGTAAGCGGCCACTTTGGCTGTGTTTTCCGTTTCGGTGATGTCCGAGGCGAACTTCACGACTTTTTCTGGCTTGCCATCTTCGCCGAAAACCGGACTATAAGAGGCCTGGAGCCAAATTTCGTCGCCAGCTTTGGTGAAGCGCTGATACTTGCCAGCATCGAATTCACCGCTTCCGAGACGCGACCAAAATGCGCTGTACTCGGGTGATTTCGCGTAGTCCTTATCGCAAAAAATAGCGTGATGCCGACCGACGATTTCGTCTTCGGTATAGCCAGTCGCCGCGAAAAAATTGTCGTTGGCACGGAGGATGTTGCCTTTGAGATCAAACTCAATGCGCGCTTGGGTCCGCTCAAGAGCGTCAAGAACGGCCTCGCCTTGGCGAGCGACCTTTTCAGACGCACTCTTACCTTCGGTAAGCTGAGCGACCTCAGCATCAATGTCCTTCTGGGTCGAACCGATCGACCACCACAGATAAAGGCCTGTCAGCGCGAGAGCCGCATAGCCAACGAGGCTGATCAGCCCGCTCGCATCGCCCGCCACACCAGTGCCAGAAACCACAGCAAACACGCCAGCCAATACCGCGCCAGCAACTGCCACTACTTTAGTCGTTTTCAAATTCCGCACGGATTGCCCTCCTCGCCGAGCGGATGAAATCACACAATTTCACTAAAACTCGCTAAACCAAAGGCCGCGAACGTTGTCCCATGGGCATCTCAGCACTTTATTCTTGCGGCTATGGACCCTAAATATACGGAATGGACGCCCCACTCGACACGAAATCGATCACCCTCACCGACCGTGCAGCCGCGCGGATTTCTGAGATCTTGGCATCCGAGCCAAAGGGCTCGATGCTCCGTGTAGCGGTCGATGGTGGTGGCTGTTCAGGTTTTCAATATCGCTTTGAAATTGTTAGCTCAAAAGAGGATGACGACCTCCTTTTGGAGAAGAACGGCGCCCAGGTTGTGGTCGATTCTCTGAGCCAAGAGTATATGCCTGGCGCCACGATTGATTTCGCTGACGAGCTGATTGCCGCGGCGTTCAAGATCGACAACCCCCTGGCCAAGTCAGGTTGTGGGTGCGGCACTTCGTTCAGCATCGCCTAACGCACAACTTTTGTCTAAGGGCCGGACAGTTGTTAATCGGAGTCCGTCTTGAAAGCGCTTATTCTCCCCGTTTTGGTCCAAGTCATCCTGACCTACGTGGTCTTGTTCACCATGAGCAATTTCCGCATGCGGGAAGGCGTAAAGAGTCGTGAAATCAGAGCGGCAGTGCGCGATGGCGCTCCACCACCGTTCAGTCGCAGTGCAACGCTGCTGAGCGACAACCTCAAAAACCAGTTTGAGTTTCCCGTTCTTTTTTATGCGGCCGTTGCTGTGGCTATCGCCGCTGACCAGATCTCGGTGGCTCTGATTGTCACGGCATGGATCTTTGTGATCTCCCGGATCGTCCACACAACGATCCACGTCACCAACAATCACATCCCCCGTCGCATGATGGTCTTTGGGATCAGCGTGCTTGCTGCTTTGGTCATGTGGCTTATCCTTGGCTTTGGTATCTTAACTCAGTGAGCGCCATGAAAGTTGCCAGTTGGAATGTGAACTCGATCAAGGCGCGCCTTCCGCGCATCCTGGAGTGGTTTGATACTGCCGCACCGGATGTCTGTGTGCTGCAGGAGATCAAATGTATCGACAGCGCATTTCCTGCCGGCGTCTTTGAAGAGCGCGGCTATCATGTCGAGGTGCACGGCCAGAAGACCTATAACGGCGTGGCGCTCCTCTCGAAGCACCCCGTCGATGACGTGGTGCGAGGCCTACCAGGATTTGAAGACGAGCAGGCTCGGTATATCGAAGCCCTGATCACGCCTGAAGAGAGCGAACCCGTTCGCGTGGGTGGTCTTTACATGCCCAATGGCAATCCCTCGCCTGGTCCCAAATACGACTACAAGCTCTCCTTCATGGAGGCGCTCACCAGGCATATGGAAGAACGGCTCACCCTCGAAGAACCGTTCTTGGTCGCGGGCGACTACAACATCATTCCGGATGCATCAGGTGTCTATGATCCGATCGGTTGGAAGAGTGATGCCCTCTTCCGCCCTGAAAGCCGAGCTGCCCTGCGCCGGATGTTGGGCTTGGGTCTCACAAGCGCCCTGCCGTCCTTGCTCGATGAACCCTATTATACGTTCTGGGACTACCAAGGAGGCGCGTGGAAAAAGAACCACGGCCTCTGTATCGACCACATCTTGATGTCGCCAGAGGCAGCCGATCGCCTCGATGAAGCGGGTGTCGACATGGACGTGCGCGATCCCGAGCAAGGCAATGGCGAGGTCAAACCCTCCGACCACGTGCCAGTATGGGCTGTGCTTGCAGCCTAAGGGCTCGGCAGCTCTTGGGCATCGCTCGGGAGCTGATCCATCACGAAGTCATCGAGCGCTGCCCCGATGGTGCTGAGCGATCCAAGTCGGCTCCACGTCTCGCTTTTGCAAAGGACCCGAAGAGCGCAGCCTTTGAGCTGCAGCTCGCCTTCGTCTTGCAGACGGATCGACCCGCGATAGACATTGCCGTCACCAGGATTGGTCAGCCGTCCTTGGCGCCACGCCCCTTGGCGAAAACTGAAGTCAGTGATGATCTCTCCACCGACAAATCTCTCTTCGACCCATGCAGGGTCCTGGATCCAAATCATGTTCCCGCAAAGCCGCTCGGCATCCTCATCACACGCAAAAAGCCGAACGATGGCGCTGCGATCAGCGGTCACCCAGTCCCCGGCGATGTCATCCATCGGTGTGGATGGTGGCGAGGCGGCCACCAAGACCGCGGCAGATGCAAGCGCAGCTGTGAGCATAGACGTGTCTCCTTATCCCCATCTTCGCACCAACCCCCTGAAAGGACACGGGTGGAGCGCGTGGGACCCCATCATTTGAACGAACGTTCATACGCCGTTGGGGAGAAATCGCCAAAGCATCGCCACGGCGCCCGTTGATCCTGACCACCTGCATAGGCGACAACGCCCTATGCAATGGTCACCCCAACAAGATGACGCACTGAAAGCGGCGAGCCGCTGGCTCTCCAACCGCGATAGCCAAATTTTCCGGCTCTTCGGGTTTGCCGGTACGGGCAAGACGACCCTCGCCAAAGAGATTGCACAGGCGGTTGATGGCGACGTCGTCTTTGGCGCTTTTACGGGGAAAGCGGCCCACGTCTTGCGGCAAAAAGGGTGCGAGGGTGCACAGACGATCCACTCGCTCATCTATCGCCCTGCCGTCGCCGAGGACGAAGATCCCGGCGAGAGCCCGATGTTCACGATCCGCCGCGATGCCCCTGCCGGCGAGGCGGCACTGATCATCATTGATGAATGCTCGATGGTGGACGAGGAGCTCGGCCGCGACCTTCTCTCCTTCGGCGCCCCTGTCCTCGTGCTTGGCGATCCTGCGCAGCTCCCGCCTGTCAAAGGTGGCGGCTACTTCACCGAAGCCGAGCCCGACGTCATGCTGACGGAGGTTCATCGGCAGGCGGAGGAAAGCGCTATCGTGCGCCTATCCATGCAGATCCGTGAAGGAGAGATCCCAGATTTCGGCGACTATGACGACGCGCGCGTCATCAGCAAACGTGACGTGGATCCCGACGCGGTGCTTGAGGCTGATCAGGTCCTCGTGGGCACCAACAGGACCCGGCGGCGCTATAACGAGCGGCTTCGCCAGCGGCTCGATTTTGACGGAATCGAACCTTGCGTTGGCGAACGTCTCGTCTGCCTTCGAAACAATAAGAGCAAGGGACTGCTCAACGGGTCGATGTGGACGGTGAAACAGCGCGCAGGCAAACGTCGCGGCATGCTGCGGATGGACCTCACGCCTGAGGACGGCGGCCGGGCAGCGCGGGTCACGGTTTTACCTGAGTTCTTTAGCGGCGAGGCCGCTGACATCCCCTGGCCGAAAAAACGGAATTCGGACGAGTTTGACTTCGGCTATGCGCTCACGGTGCACAAGGCCCAGGGCTCACAGTGGGATGATGTCATGCTCTTTGACGAGAGCTACGCCTTCCGAGAGCACAAGATGGCCTGGCTCTATACGGGCGTTACGCGAGCGGCGGAGCGCCTCACCATCGTGCGGTAAGGCGCCCGCGTCAGCTTACTTTGTTTTGGCGAACTCAGCCTGAACAGTGATCGTCACTTCTGTGCCGATACCGAACTGTGCCCAAGCGTCCGAACCGAAGTCCGTCCGATCAATGACGGTTTCACCAGCGAAGCCGAGCTTTGGCGTGCCCATGAAGTCGCCTGATCCGATGAGCTCGACCTCCATTTCGACCTCATTGGTCTGGCCATTGAAGCTGAGGTCGCCCGTGATCACACCGGTGCCTTCGCCCGTCTGTTCGAGGCTTTTGGACGTGAACGTGATGTCCGGCTGGTCGGCGCTACCAAGTGCGCTGCGCGCAATATCCTGTTGGAAGTTGTCATTGCCTGCATGGCTCACCGCTGCAGGGCTGATGACACTGTCGGCACCAATGGTGACGGAGAGTGCGCTGTCGGTGGGGTCAGCAGCGTCCCATTCGAGGCTTCCAGCAACCTCACTGAAGCTGCCGCGATAGAACGAGAAGCCGCCGTGGCTCACGCTCCAGATGACCGTCGTGTGGGTGGGATCGAGCTTATAGGTGCCAGAAGGCACGTCTTGAGCAGAAGCCGAGGCAAAACCGAGCGAAATGGCAGCTGCACCAGCGAGAAGAACTTGTTTCAACATGGGTCGTGTTCCCTAAAAGCGATACGCCGAAAGTGGCGCAGTCGCCGCCAGAGACAAGACCTGTTCGCGCTTTAGGCGTGCAAAGGTGCATTGCGTTGAGGTGCATGATCAGTCGCCGCAATGGCCTCAATCTGATGCTGGAATGCTTCAGCAATCAGGCCTTTCACGCGGCTATCGACGTCAAAAATGGACTCAAGAACGACGTAACGGATTTCGCTGCCTCCGCCGCTCAAGCGCTGGCCGAGGCGCTTCTCGAGTGCTGCACCTTGCCAAAAATAAAGCTTACAACGATCACCAAGGGCGACCAGCGACACCACGCGATCATGGAGAAACCATGTCGGTCGCCCGAATGCGAGACCAATCTCGGCATAAGGCGCAGCGGCCTTCACTTCGTGACGGACCGTATGGGCGATTTCCCAAGCGCGGCCCTCGAGGGCATCAATCATAGCATGAGGATCATGGGTCATGCCGAAAGCGATGCGAGGAGCGTGCCGGGTTTACTTTATCTGTTTTGGATCAAGGGCGATGGCGACCTGAATAATCTTTCGCAGTGCAGCATCAACCTCATTGGGCTGGCGGACCTTCACGTGTCGAAGATCCTTACCCGTTCCTTCAATACGATCAGGAAACTGACTGGCTAAGGCAGCACCCTGCCAGAGTTGGAGATTGCACCGATCAGTGTGCACAACAATTGAGGCGACACGATTCTTGGGCTCGGTGAGCCAACACGGAAAACCCCAGGCGAGCTTGACCTCAGCCTGGGGCATTTCTTCATCGAGCAAGTCGCGAAGCGCGAGAGCGATGGCTTTCACATCGCCCTCTTGCTTGTCGAAATAAGCGTCGACGCCCACCAAGGCGTTACGCAGCGTCTGCGTAAACGCCCGTCTTCTTCTCGGCGAGTTCACGGAATTTCGCTGGTGGTGAGAACTTCGCACCATACTTCTGCGCGAGACGCTCAGCGGTCCGAACGAACTCATCAACACCGATCGTATCGATGTGGCTCATCGGGCCACCGGTCCAAGGTGCGTAACCCCAGCCAAAGATGGCACCGAGGTCCGCAGACTGCGGATCATGAACGACGTCTTGGTCATACATACGTGCAGCGGCCACCAGCTGGATATAGGTAAGACGCTCTTTGACTTCCTCAGCCGTGGGCTGATCATCGAGCCGTGGGAAGTGCTCTTCAAGACCTGGCCACAGGAACTTCTTCCCGCCGTCTTCTGGGTACTCATAAAAGCCTGCGCCGACCTTCTTGCCCTTACGGCCAAGCTTTTCGACGAAGAGCTCGAGCAGAGGCTCGACACCTGAAGGCTTATAATTGTCGCCCTCTTCCTGCATCGTCGATTTGGCGATCGACCAACCAAGCTCTTGGCTTGTCTCGTCCATCAGCGCCAGCGGGCCAACAGGCATGCCCATGTGAACAGCGACGTTATCGATCAGAGCTGGGTTGATACCCTCAGCAACCATAAGCGCTGCTTCGTTGAGGTACGGACCAACCACTGAGTTGCAGTAGAAGCCGCGGAAGTCGCCCACCACGATTGGTGTCTTCTTGATGGCCTGGACGTAGTCGAGGGCTGTCGCCAACGCTTTGTCACCGCAACCTTCTGGCGTGATGATTTCAACGAGAGGCATTTTGTCGACCGGTGAGAAGAAGTGGATGCCGATGAAATCAGCTGTCCGTGTGAAGTTCTTCGCGAGGTTCTTGATCGGAATGGTCGAGGTGTTCGACGCGAAGATCACATCCTCACGGATGACAGCTTCTGTTTTCTCCGTGACATCCTTTTTGACATCAGGATTTTCGAACACAGCTTCGATGATCAGGTCGACGTCTTTCAGGTCAGCATAGTCAGCTGTCGTCTTAATCCGAGCAAGCATCGCATCGGACTTCTCTTGGCTGAGCTTGCCGCGGCCAACAGCTTTCTCGTTGAGCTTGACCGAGTAGCCTTTACCCTTCTCCGCACTCTCAAGGTCACGATCGAGAAGCACGACGTTCATGCCAGCTTTGGCAGTCACGTAGGCAATGCCAGCACCCATCATGCCAGCGCCGAGAACGCCAACGGTTTTGAGCTCAGATGGCGGAACGCCCTCTGGACGATCGGCGCCTTTTTCAGCAGCCTGTTTGTTCACAAACAGCGTACGGATCATGTTGCGCGCTTGCGGCTCAAGCAGGCATTGAGTGAAGTACTTGCTCTCGAGGCGAAGAGCCGTGTCGATCGGAACAATCGAACCTTCGAAGAGGCAAGACAGGATCCGTTCCACAGCTGGGTAGTTGTGGTTGGTGTTGCCCTGCGCCATCGCTGCACTGCCGGCGAAAACCTGCGCAGCGCCGGGGTGCATAGCGCCCGCACCGCCAGGGATCTTGAAGCCCTTCTTGTCCCAAGGCGCGGTCGATTTCGGGTTCGCCTTGACCCATGCTTTCGCACGATCAACAACCTCAGCATGCGGTGCGATCTCGTCGAGGAGGCCCATGCCGAGCGCTTTGTCTGCTTTCAGCGGTGCGCCGAGCGAGCAGATCTGGGCGGCGTTCTGAACACCAGCAAGACGCATTGTCCGCTGCGTGCCGCCCGCACCTGGGATGAGGCCGACTTGGACTTCTGGTTGGCCCATTTGGAACTTCGGCGAGTCTGTCGCGACCCGGTAGTGGCACCCGAGCGCAAGCTCCATGCCGCCGCCGAGAGCAAGACCATTGAGGGCTGCGGCCACTGGCTTCGCGCTGGCTTGGCCTTTCATCAGCAGCTTTGGATCCCGACCTGCAGTCTCCATCATACGGACGGCTTTTTGCAGACGGAAGTTGGCGTCAAAGATGTCCTGAGCCGTGGCATCGTCAGGCATCGAACCAAGCATACGAAGGTCGGCGCCTGCGAGGAAACCAGACACTTTGCCCGACGTGATCACAAGTCCTTTGATCTCGTCCTTGGCGCAGAACTCTTCGGTGATGAACTTCTCATAGTCATTGACAAGATCTTCGTTCCACACATTCATCGACTGACCAGGCAGGTCGATGGTCATGAGTGCGATACCGTCGCTATCGATCTCGATACTGAAAGATTTGTAAGTCATAGAGTTCTCCCTTATTGGGGGCTTGAGGCCACGCCCAATGGCGCGCCACTTGTCTTCTTCGAATAAGCTACGGTGTCATGGCTTGCGAAAGCATGGATGACACCGCGGGTGGAATGCGGAGCGGCAAAATTGCCCTCCGTATCAAGAGTGATGACTGCACCGAGGCCACCCTTCGTGGCCATGCGCATCAGGACAGATTCTGACGCCTCGCTGACGGACAGGCCGCCTTCGACAAGGAGTGAGACTGAATGGGCAGCAGCATGACGAATGAACCACTCGCCATGGCCGGTAGCCGAGACAGCAGCACCAAGATTATCAGCGTAGGTTCCTGCACCAATGACAGGCACATCGCCCACGCGGCCTGGCACCTTCGCGTCATAACCGCCGGTCGACGTGGCCGCTGCGATATTCCCGCAGCGATCAAGCGCAACCGCACCGACCGTCCCGTGCTCTTCGGGTTCTGATCCTGAACGCAAGAACCAGTCCTCAGGCGCCTCTTCAGCACCCAACTCACGGACAAAGGTCTCGCCTCGATCTCCCACCACAAACACGTGGCGAGACTGATCCATCACCAGGCGCGCAGCTGTGACTGGCGACTTGGTATTGATCAGGGAACCGACAGCACCGGCATTGAGATCACTGCCCGACATGATGGCTGCATCGTTTTCAACAAAGCCTTCGGCATTCACGATCGAACCGCGTCCAGCGTTGAAGAGGCCTGATGCTTCCAGATCCGCCACAGCGCCTGTCACAGCATCAACAGCACTGATCCCTTCACGGAGCTCAAGGCTGACGATCTCCGCCAGGTTCTCGATGAACGCCATGTCTTCGTCAGTGATGTTTTCGCCGTTGGTGTACGCACCGCCATGAAGGCCAATGGCGTACGCCGCTCCGGCATCACACATCTCTTGGGCAAACGATGGAGCGAGTGACGCGGCCATAGCCGCGACGCTCGCCATTATGATCTTTGCACTGCTCATCTCTATCACCGCGTCAAAGACGCCGAGAGCGCAAGGCCCTCGGCTTCGTCCTTAGACCCGCTCGATGATGGTCGCTGTGCCCATGCCGCCGCCGATACAAAGCGTCGCGAGGGCCGTCGATTTGCCGGTGCGTTCCAGCTCATCAAGCACAGTACCGAGGATCATGCCGCCGGTGGCGCCGAGGGGGTGACCCATGGCAATCGCACCGCCGCAGACGTTGATATCAGAGTGATCAATGTCGTGGGCTTGCATGAAACGAAGGAC
>CAWUIJ010000029.1:0-25591 GCA_963922235.1 uncultured Parvularcula sp.
GCTCGCGCTTTGTTGTTCTGAAGAAGGATCTTGCAAAGCTCGAGCGGGCGATCGCAACCTTCATGCTCAATCTTCATACCGAAGAGTTTGGGTATGAAGAATGCCTCACGCCCGTGCTCGTGCATGCTGAGCCGCTGATCGGTACGGATAAATTGCCGAAGTTTGAAGAGGACCTCTTCAAGACAACGGGCGATCATTACCTGATCCCCACGGCGGAAGTGACGATGACCAGCCTCGTCGCGGATCTCATCCTTTCAGAAGAGGAGCTGCCTAAGCGGATGACGGCATGGACCCAGTGTTTCCGCGCCGAGGCAGGATCCGCTGGCCGAGACACCCGCGGCCTGATCCGTATGCATCAGTTCTCAAAGGTGGAGCTTGTGTCCGTGACGACGCCGGAGCAATCGGACGACGAGCACGAGCGGATGACGACCTGCGCAGAAGAGGTTCTAAAGCGCCTCGATCTGCCTTATCGCTCGATGCTTCTCTGCACAGGCGATACGGGTTTCGGCGCGGCGCGGACTTTTGACCTGGAGGTTTGGCTGCCAGGGCAGAACCAATACCGTGAGATCAGCTCGTGCTCCAACACCCGCGCGTTCCAGGCGCGGCGCATGAATGCGCGCTTCCGCCGTGAAGGTCAGAAGAAGCCCGAATTCGTCCACACGCTGAACGGATCGGGCTTGGCGGTGGGCCGGACCATGGTCGCGATTTTGGAGAACTATCAGCAGGCCGATGGATCGATCGCTGTGCCTGACGTGCTCCAGCCTTTGATGGGCAAAACGGTTGTCGAGGCCTCAAAGTAAGCCAAGACCTCGGTCCTCATGCTTGGAAGCAGGGATTTACCCTGAATATCCCGCCAGGCGCTCGGCATTGGCGCGAAGGGTTTTGCGGCCGGGAGCCGCGAAGGTCTGGGCTGGGCGCGTCCAGCTCTCCGCGTCCATCGGACGGAGGGCGAGGCCCCAGCCAAGTGACACACAATCCCTCGCCACAGCCAAGCTGCCATCGGTGAAGGCGTCGATCTTTTCAGCGATCATGGTCGCGGCCTCTTGCCCGTCGGCTTGAGACAGTGCGATCATGCGGTTGCCGACCACCAGACCGGTGAGCATCATGTCTTCGAGGGTCTTGTCGTCAAACATAGGGATCGCTCCTCAGCCTTGTTGCGGCGCACAACAATGCCTCTGATTGCAGCGGAAAAGCAAGGCGGCATAAAGGCCGGGGCCTGGCAAAGCGATATCTATATGCCGCTTGCACCCTTGGGGTCGGGTCTGGTTAACCGTATCCACGCTTTCTCGCTGAGGTTTCCATGCGCATTCTCTGTTCCAACGATGACGGCATCAACGCGAAGGGGCTTGAAGCCCTCGAAGCCATCGCGCGGGAGCTGTCCGACGATGTATGGACGGTTGCGCCGGAGGTTGATCAATCGGGCATGTCTCGTTCGATCACGCTCACGCGCCCTCTCCGTATTCGGAAGGTTGCGCCGCAAAGATATGCAGTCGACGGAACACCAACGGATTGTGTGCAACTGGGCGTAACGCACCTGTTGAAAGACAACCCGCCCGATCTCATTCTCTCTGGCGTGAACAATGGGCAGAACATGGCCGAAGACCTGACCATGTCAGGCACGATCGCTGCTGCGTTTCAGGGCATGACGATCGGTATTCCTTCAATCGCGCTGAGCCAGTCACGCATGGATCGGAACAAGGTCCCCTTCGATGTCGCAACGACGATGGCGCCCGATATCATCCGTAAGCTGCTCGAAAAGGGTTGGGATAAGGATGTCGTGATCAACATCAATTTCCCGCTTCTTCCTGTCGATGAGGTCAAGGGCGTTAAACTCACCCGGCAAGGAAGCCGCGAGAATATTGAGCTGTTCGTCGAGGAGCGTGAAGATATGCGCCAGCGCCGCTACTACTGGTTCGGCTTTGACGGCAAACCCAGTGTTCCCGCCGAGGGTACAGATCTCCACGCGATCTATAGTGGCTACGTGTCGGTGACACCGATCCATCTTCAGATCACCGATGAAGAGACGATCACGAACCTTCTCGGCGCGTTCTAACACGCGCCCTCTTCATGGGCACGGAAAGCCGCGGGATCACTCCGCGGCTTGGGCTTCTGCCGCCTCGTGGGCGGCCAAGAATTTTTCAGCCTCGAGCGCGGCCATGCAGCCCATGCCAGCGGCGGTGACGGCCTGGCGGTAGGTCTCGTCTGTCACGTCGCCTGCCGCATAGACCCCAGGGATCGAGGTGGCCGTCGAGTCATGCGCCGTCACGATGTAGCCGGAGTCCTTCATCTCCACCTGGCCCTTGAAAAGCTCCGTTGCCGGAGCGTGGCCGATCGCAACGAAGAAACCGTGCACATCCACATCGACAGTGTCTTCGCCGACTGTTGACTTGAGGCGCATGCCCGTGACGCCGCGCGGCTCGTCATCGCCCAGAACCTCTTCGACTTCCCGGTTCCACATGACCTCGATCTTGGGGTGTTTGAGGAGCCGGTCTTGGAGGATCTTTTCTGCGCGAAGCGAGTCGCGGCGATGCACCAGGACGACCTTCTCTGCGAAATTGGTGAGGAAGAGGGCTTCTTCAACGGCCGTGTTGCCGCCGCCGATCACAGCGACGGTCTTGCCGCGATAGAAGAAGCCGTCGCAGGTCGCACAGGCCGAGACGCCGAAACCTTGGAAGTGCTGCTCTGAGGGAAGGCCCAGCCACTTCGCCTGGGCGCCGGTGGCGATGACCACGGCATCAGCTGTGTAGACTGTCCCGCCGTCGCCTTCGAAACGGAAGGGCCGCTGACTGAGGTCGGCTTTGACGATGATGTCGGAGATCATCTCCGTACCCACGGCCTCAGCTTGCTTTTGCATCTGTTCCATCAGCCATGGGCCCTGGATGACGTCAGCAAAGCCAGGATAGTTCTCGACATCGGTGGTGATGGTCAGCTGGCCGCCAGGCTGCAGCCCATGAACAATGGTCGGCTCCAGCATCGCACGCGCTGCGTAGATCGCAGCGGTGTACCCAGCTGGGCCAGAACCAATGATCAGCAGTTTCCTATGGATCGTCTCAGCCATCACACACACACCTCTTCCATACGTCGAGGGAATGTGGATGACGCCACTTGGCCATTCAAGCAAGCCCAAGCTGACAAGGAGCGATTTGGCCATGAAAAAAGCCGATGGCGCGTATCGAAAACGCCATCGGCTTCTTTTGTGTTCGTCCGCTGGCCACGGGGGGCCAGCGAGGGAAGTCTTAGTCGAAGTTGAAGCGGAACCGGACGCCGTAAGCGCGCGGAGGTGCCACAAAGGTACCAAAGCTCCGAACGTTCGCGCCGTCGATTGTCTGGTTGAAGAGCTCCGTCGCACGGACACCTGTCTCAGCATAGGTGTTGAAGACGTTGTCGATGAAGAACGAAGCTGTCCAATCGCCAGCGTCATACACAACCGCTGCGTCCGCAATGCCGTAGGCGTCGAGCGTCAGGCTATCGCCCCGGCCACCCGCACGGGTGAGGACTTCATCCTGCCATGCATAGCCGAAGTTGTAGCGCAGCTCGCCATCCATGAAGGGCTGCTCGTAGGTCGCAAAGATCGAGAACTGGTTCTCTGGCACACCTGGAAGACGATCGCCGTCCTCACCGTCTTCAAACTCCGTGTCAAAGCCAGGTGTTACGATGGAGCGAACGAGGTCAGGGACAGGCGCTGTCAGTTCTGCATTGACGTAGCTGTATGAGCCGCGAACCTGGAAGCTATCCGTGACATTCCAGTCGAAGGACAGATCCACACCTTTGGACTCAGCACCGTCAGCATTGACCGTGATCGGAATGCTCGCGTTCACCGTCGCAGACGAGACCTGTGGGTCCGTCCAGTCGATGAAGTAGATCGCACCGTTCAGCTGCAGGTTGCCTTCGAGCAGGGTCGATTTGACACCAAGCTCGTAGTTGGTGGTGGAGTCTGCAAAGAACTCCGTCTCATCACGACCAGAAAAGTCGTTCGGCCCCGGACCGAATTGCTGACCTTGTTCCAAAGCACAAGCGCCCTGCTGATTGTCGGCTGGATCGAAATCAGGACAAGTTCCAACGCCGTTTGAGTTACCGATCCGGTAGCCCTCGGAGATTGTGCCATAGAGCAAGAGGTCTGACGTTGCTTGGTAAGAGACGTTGAACTTGAACAATGTGCCGTCGTCATCTTGGCCACCGATCGAAAGAGGACCGCCTTCTTCCCGGGGGAGATCGTTTGGCAAGTCGTCGCGGATTTCTTGCAACGTCCGCGGAACAAACGCGTCGTCAAAGAGAGGGAAGTCCACACGGTCGTAGGTCGTCAAGTCATACTCGTAATAACGTCCACCAAACGTCATGCTGAGCTTGTCGGTCAGATCAACGCCGACTTCGCCGAAGACAGCGAACTCTTCGAGCTCGGTGATGCCTTGAGAGAAGTATTCGAGATTGTCTTCACGCTCCGATAGGCCTGCAAACGAACCGTAGAACGGTGTGAATTCTGACGAAGACCCCCAGCTCTCAAAGTTGTTGTAGAACGTACCGATGATCCAGTTGAAGCGGCTCTCATAGGTTGAAACCAGGCGCACTTCCTGGTTGATCCGCTCTTCCTTGCCGCGCTCTCGCGTAAAGGCGGTGAAAGTCGGGAATGTCTCATATGAGTAGTCGAGCGTGATCAGGAGGTCGGTTTGGTCGCGCTGACCGTCGTCCTCGAACTTGGAGTAACCTGTGGCCGAGGTCAGTTCAGCAAAACCGAGATCGGAAACAACTTCGAATGCGAGAAGTTGGTTCTCAATTTCGTTGGGTTCCTCAACCCGCATGCCTGCTTCGTAGTCATCAGCTGGCACGGTGGAGCGTGCAGATGACAACTGGCGGCCACCAATCTCAGCCTTCTGATAATAATAGGTGAGGTTGGCGTCGAGCAGTTCGCTTGGGTTCCAACGCGCAGCGAAGCGACCCGAGATCGTCTTTTCTGTGTTGACGTCCTGTTGCGGTGCGAGGTTCGCCTCCACATCCGCTGGATCGGAGAAGTTCGGGTCTGGGTTCGAGGCGCCCGGCTCTTGAACGATGAACGGATAGTCGATGAAGCCGCCGTCGCTTCGGAAATCCATCGAGCCGCGAAGCGCGAACGTATCGGTGATGGTTTTGTTGAACGTGAAACCGACGTCGGAGCTCAGGTTCTCTGACTCCTCGTATTGCGAAACCTCTGTGCGGATCTCGAAACTGTCACCGGAGAACTCTGGACGACGTGGCAGGTAGCGAATCGCACCGCCGAGCGTACCGGCGCCGTAGAGCGTGCCTTGTGGTCCAAGCAGAACCTCAACCCGCTCAAGGTCATTGAGCTTGAGGTCGATGAACACCGGAATGTCGCCGAGATAGGTCGACACGGTGCCGCCACCGTTGTTGTTGCCGTCGCCGGAACCCAGTGGGTCAGCGTTCAGGCCGCGAACAATGATCGGGTTACCTTGGCGGCCGCCGCGGTCAACGATGTTGATGCCAGGGACGTAGGCCAGCGTGTCAGCCAGCTCGTCAAAGCCTTGTTCTTCAATCTGGTCGCCGGTCACAGCCGCGATGTTGATCGGAACATCCTGCAGGCTTTCTGCGCGCCGCGTTGCGGTCACAACAATGGTATCACCATCATCGTCCTGGGCATGGGCTGTCGCAAACATCGACGTTGCAACGAGCACCGCCACCGAGCTCACTGACGTGGCATATGCGAGTTTTCTATTCATACTTGCCTCCCTTGGGCAATATCATGCTAGGCCCCATGGGAAGGTGGTATTTTACATTTATTGGTGCCGCAACGCAGCAAAGATTGTTGAGCGCACTTCCTGGCAGCGTGTCGTAAATTTATCACAAGATTCGAACGGTCGCATTGGCCTCGATGCAGGTTTCAAGATTGCAGCGAAACTGCCAAAACACGCAGCAATGAACCTTATCAGCGACTCCGATCCGCGGCTCATCGCAGCTGAACACGCCCTCTCAGAGCAATCGTTTCGAGATGCCCATACGGCGTGCATGGCCGTCCTTCGGGACGACCCGATCAATGGGAAAGCCTTTGTGCTCTTGGGTATCCTGACCGCGGCCCATGACAACCATGGCAAAGCGGTCGAGCTTTTCGATCGTGCGGGCCAACGGGGCAAACGCCCTGATGCCTTGGCGCTCAAAGGGCGATCGCTGATCGCGCTGAACCGCAAGGGCGAGGCTGTTGAGGCCGCCAAGAGCGCTTTGGAACTCGCCCACCGCCAGCCGGACAGGGTGGCCGCGCATACCTGGGATACGCTGGGCGTGACACTGAGCCGAGCTGGGCGGCACGAGGAAGCTTTGCCGCCCTATGACCGCGCGGTCGCTCTTGAGCCCGAAAATGGCAGCTATCACTACAACCGTGCAGCTGCGCTTCAGTTCCTTGGACGGATGGATGAGGCGGCCACGAGCTACCGCGCTGCTGCCCGCTGGAGCCCTCAGGACTGGCGGGCGCTTCCCGCAGCCGTGATGCTGAAACGCGAAGATGATCCGACCCAAGACATTGCGCAGCTCGAACAGCTGTTCACGGATGCTGAGCATGCAAGCGATGTCGATGGACAGCTTCACATCGGGCACGCCCTTGCAAAGATTTACGAGGATCAAAAAGCGCCAGGCCAGGCCATGGCATGGCTCGCGAAAGCTAAGGCGGGCAAGAGGGCGTCGATAGGGTTCAATGCGATCGGCACAAAGATGCTCTTTGATGCCGCTCATCAGGCTCTTGAGGATCAGGTGCGTGCGATCGCTGATGATCCGTCTGACGGCGAAGCACCGATTTTTATCGTCGGTATGCCGAGGACAGGCACAACCCTCACCGACCGTATCCTATCCAGCCACAGCGAAGTGACCAGCGCGGGCGAGCTCGCGGATATGAGCTTGCTGATCAAAAAAGCTGCTGGGACACCGTCGCCCATGGTGCTCGATGAGGAGACCTTGCTGGCGCAAAAGGCCTGTGATGCTGAAAGCGTCGGCCTGGCCTACATTGATGCGGTCAGAGAGACCCTAGGTATCGAAGGGCGGTTTACGGATAAAATGCCGCTCAACGTCTTTTATGTGCCGTTCATTCTCCGGGCGATCCCGTCGGCACGTGTTGTTTGTCTTGAGAGATTTCCAGCAGATACTGTGCTTTCGAACTATAAGCAGCTCTTCGCGACCGGGTTTTCCTACTACAATTATAGCTATGACCTGGAGTGGACAGCTCAGTATACGGCGCAGTTCTTTGGTTTGATGAAGGCCTATGAACAGCGCCTGCCGCCCGGCCGTTTCCAAAGGCTCTCCTATGAAGGCCTGGTTGAGGCGATTGAACCTGAAACGCGGCGGATTTTGGATTTCGCGGGTTTGCCGTTTGAAGGGGCGTGCCTATCGTTTGAGAAGAATGCCTCGCCTGTCGCAACGGCCAGCTCGGCTCAGGTTCGGCAACCGCTCTACCGCACAGCACTTGGCCGCTGGAAGCGGTACCAGGACGATTTG
Organism: uncultured Parvularcula sp.; assembly: GCA_963922235.1. Classification (GTDB taxonomy): domain Bacteria; phylum Pseudomonadota; class Alphaproteobacteria; order Caulobacterales; family Parvularculaceae; genus Parvularcula. The sequence goes on from CAWUIJ010000029.1 coordinate 7,468, forward strand.
CGTCCCGCGCTCGATATTCTGGTCAAGGAGGGCCTTGTGGAGCCCTCCCTTCTCGACCGGGATTAGCTGAGGGGATCGATCACGCCGCGGCGGGTGAGGCGGAGGACGATTTCGTCGGCCACACGTTCGGTTTCACGAAGTGGTGCATAGCTCCACTCATGCTTCATCGAAGCGTTCGGGTTGATGACGCCGCGTTCCTCGAGCGCTTTGTGGAAGCGCTTCCATTTCGAGCCGCCGCCTTGAAGCTTGAGGAGATGCACAGGCTTCCCGGTGAAGGCGGCCTCCGTGATCATATTGGCGCTTTCCTCTGTCACGAGGACTTTGTCCGCCATGCCCAGAATGCCCATGTAAGGGTTTTCGATCGGGCCGACAGGCTCGCCATCCCAAAGCCAGAGGCGCTTCGATTTGAACGCATATTCCAGGCGCTCGGCGAAGTGCTTTGGTGTCCGGCGCGAGACGGTCGCGAGAATGGTGTAGCCAGCGCCCACAGCCCGTGAAATCGAGCTGATGATCCCTTCCTCGACCTCTTTGGTCCAGCGGTAGTCCTTGCTGGGGCCGCCGATCAGCGCCGCGGCGAAGGGGCGGTTGAAGCGGATCTGGTCCGGAAGTGATGCGGCCAGCAGTGTGGATTCCACTTTCAGTCGGTCCACGGTCAGCCGGTTCGGGCTGCCTTGGATGGGCATCACACCGCGGCCTTTGAGCTGATCATGGATCGGCGGGATGACCAGGCCGAATTTGTCAGCTGGAGCGCGGGGATCTTGGGTCTGCACGGTGAAGCAGTGCTTTTTCAACGCGATCGCGAAAGGTACCGTCCGACGGCCACAGCCAATGAAAACGTCAGGCCAAGGCGGTGACAACACATCACCTTCGCCGCTGAGATGATCAAACGGATTGCCCCAAAGCATGCGGGGAAGGGCATCGTAGGGTTTCTCGACCACGATGCGCTTGGTGATCACGGTGGAGGGCACCCGGCGCTGGAGGGCATCAGCGATACCCAGAACCTGGTTTTCCATACCAGCGCGACCGTCCGAGACGGCCCAGATGGTCAGGCGTTGCATGTCAGTCATTGACGCCTGCCGTACGCGCCGACGGATGGGTGTGGTTTGACCCATTTTGAGCGATGACGTTTGCCGCATAACTGCTCGGTCCTTCTACCTCGGATGGTCGTTCTACCGCGCTGAGTTTTCTATGAGGCAAATGATAGAATCCCCTCAATCGGGGATGGGAAGTCTTATGGTTGATGTTTTCTTTTACCACCTCGAACGCAGCGCTCCCCATGAGGTGTTGCCCAGCTTGCTTGAGAAGACGCTCAAACGGGGCTGGCGCGCATTGGTCAAGCTTGCTGATCGGGAAGCGATGCAGGCGATGGATGAAGCGCTCTGGACCTATCGCGATGAAAGCTTTTTGCCCCACGGCATAGAGGGCGCCGAGCAGCCGATCCTTTTGAGCTTGGGGGATGAGCCAGAAAACGGAGCGAATGCTGTCTTTCTTGCCCCTGGGACGAGCATGGAGCCGAGCGCGATGACCAAGTTCGAGCGCTGCGTGCTGCTGTTCACACCGGCCGAAACCCAAGAGGCGCGCGCCCAGTGGAAGACGCTCAAGGCTGAAGGGCATGACGTGACCTATTGGCGGCAAACGGCGGGCGGTTCGTGGGAGAAGGCGTCAGCGTGAGCCGCCATCTTCGCCCGGCAGGTCTTTGATCATCGCCAAGGGCCGGGTTGGTCCGCCCCCTGATGACCTAGGCAGGCCCGCTTCCCAAAGTTGGGGAGCCGGGATCGGCTGTCCCACGGCTGCAAAATCGCTCAGTCCACCACGGGTGAGATCTTCCGCCAGCTGAATACCAAGCGGCAGTCCATCAAGGCGCGAGCGATAGACTTGCGTGTTCTCAAGGACTCGCATGACGTAGTTGCGCGTTTCGCTGAACGGGATGAGCTCGATCCAATCAATGGGATCCACATTCGGGTCACGCGGGTCGCCATAGGTCTCAACCCAATCATCCACCCGGTGCGCACCAGCATTGTAAGCTGCGAGGACCATCACATAGCTGCCGCCGAACCGCTCAACGAGATGGCTCAAATGCGCGGCGCCGAGGGTGAGGTTATAATCAGGGTCCGTCAAAAGACGGCGTGATGAATAGGGAAGGCCTTCTTTGCGCGCTGTGATCCGTGCCGTTGAGTTGATCATCTGCATCAGACCCTTGGCATTGGCGCGGGAGACAGCGTCCACCCGGAATTCTGATTCTTGCCTCGAAAGGCCCAGGATCAGCGGCGGTTCTGCAAAGCTGGCCGCGGATGCAGGGATCGGGATCACTGGATAAAGAGCCTCTGGAGTCTCTAGCCCATTTCTCCGCGCGACCTTCCCCGCACGGACAATCAATTCGTAATTGCCGGCATTGCGGACCATTTCAGAGAAGGCGAGAACCTCGCCCTCCGTGCGCAATTGCTCATCAAGAGCCAGGGCAAAGCGCCGATAGGTGATCGGCTGCTCGATGGCGTCGAGGATCATGGTCGCGCGGGCGAGGGGGTTGGACATTAAGGCCTGGCGGTCAGCTGCTGTTGGCTGCCGCTCGGGCGGGAAGCTATAGGCTGTCACGCGGGGGCCCAGGGTCTCGATCGCCATTTGGCCATAGAACGTAAACGGATAGTCTGCCGCGACGAGATAATGCGAACGTGCCAAATCATCTTGGCCCATCGCCTCATAACTGCGGGCCAACCAGTAATTGCCCCGCGCGAGGCTGATCGGAGACGTCACGCCAGAGGTCAGGAACGAGAAATGCTTCCGTGCGCGCTCAGGATCGGAAAGGAACCGCAGGGCCGTCCAGCCTGCCATGAACTCTGCCTCGGCAAAGTCTGCGCCTTCTTTGAGGCCCGAATAGGCGGACACCGCATAAGCATCGTCAAACCGGCCATTCTTCAGTGCCCAGCGCGCTAAGAGTTTGCGCTCATAAAACCACGAATTCACATCGCGCAGCTCGTCGGCTTCGAGGGGGGCGAGGGCTGCGATTTCGAACGCTTCATCTTCGCGCTCCTGACGCCGAAGATAACGGACGAGGTTCAACAGAACGCCAGGATCGCGCTGGGACGAAGCGGGGAGCGCATTGAAGAGATCAGGCCCATTGCTCCGCTCCCGGAGAAGGGCGACTCGCGCGCCCACTTGTGCTTCGCGGACAGGATCCAAGAGGCCGTCCACGTCCTCGACCCCCGCTGTGGAACGCCGGAACAGCGCGCGGTCGGCTTTGGCGAAGTGGTCGTCCGTTGTCAGAAGATAGCCAAACTCAGAAATGATTGCGCGACTGTCTTCATTGTTGAAGTTGTGCTCGATCCACGCATTCTTGATGTACCGCGCCGCGGCACGCTCGCTTCCGATGACGCTCAGTGCCCGTGCGAGGGCCCATTTGGCGTGCCCGGACAAAGGTTCTCGGCCCGCAAAGAAGGCGATGACGTTGCCCTCTGGTGTATCGTCATCGATCAGCTTCTCACCCTTGCGCTGGACCGTGTTGGGGTTCGGCCAATCGGGATTGCGGTCAAGAAAAGCATCGTAGCGATCAAGGGTCAGGTCTGGCGCATTGGACATCAAAATTGCCCATTCGCCGATCCTTTTGGCCAGTGGATCGGTGAGCGCCGCCTGGCCAGCCTTGGCCTCGTCATAAGCACGCTCATCCAGCGCTTCGAACACAGCGCGAAGCTGTTCGGCTTCAACAGAAGAGATGAAGGAGAGCTCGACGCCTTGCGGCTTCAATGATGGCGCAGGAACAGCCGCCTGCGCCGAGGCAAGGCCTAAGAGAAGAGAAACAAGAAAGAGAAATGCCCGACCCATGGTCCAGACATCCTGAATCAAAATTGAACGGAACGCACCCCCTAACCGTTGCACATTGGCTCCATCTTGCGACTGGCTGCAGCCCGGCGTAGCCCACCGGGACGCAAAGACCCACTTCGAGGAGAGACCAGGATGGCCCCAGATTGGCTGCGCGGTTCCATGACCGCCATCATCACGCCCTTCAAAGACGGGGTCGTGGATGAGAAAGCCTTCGCCGCTCTCATTGAAAGGCAAATTGCGGGCCGCACGCAGGCGATCGTTGCGGCAGGCACGACCGGCGAGGCCGCAACCCTGACCGTCGATGAGCATATCGGCGTGATCGCCAAGGCGGTGGAGATCGCAGACGGGCGGATTCCGGTGATCGGCGGCTGCGGCGCCAATGTGACGGCGGATGCGATTTTTCTTGCTGAAGAAAGCCAGCGCGTGGGCGCGAAGGGCATCATGGCGACGACCGGCTATTACAATAAGCCGTCGCGTGACGGGCTCTTGGCCCATTACCGGGCACTTGCGGCCGCCACGCCGCTGCCGATCGTGATTTATAATGTACCAAGCCGCACGGCCTCGGATCTCACCGAAGATCTCGTGGGAGAGCTGAGCCAGCTCCCCACGGCGGCGGCGCTCAAAGACGCGAGCGGTGATCTTGCTCGGCAAGCGCGCCACCGGCTTCTCTGTCCTGCAGACTTTCTCTTTCTCTCGGGCGAGGACATCACAGCGGTTGGGTTCAACGCTATGGGCGGTGTGGGCTGCATCTCGGTGACCGCCAATGTGGCGCCGGCTCTTTGCGCTGATATGCAGGAGGCTTGCGCAGCTGGGGATTATGCCAAGGCGCAAGCGCTGCAGGATCGTCTGACCCCGCTCCATGACGCGCTTTTCTCCGACGCGTCGCCAGCGCCTGCGAAATATGCGCTCTTCAAGCTCGGCCTGATCGAGGAAGAATTGCGCCTTCCGCTCGTCCCAGCGAGCGAAACAGCGCGGAAAGCCGTTGACGCGGCGCTCAAGGATCTCGATCTGTAACGGCTCTTTGATCGGCTGGCCCTTAGGGACAGCCTGAACCCGCAAGATTGACGTCACCATGGCCAAGACACCGGAAGCCCCGGGCCGAAAGCTCATCGCCGATAACCGGCGCGCTCGCTTCGAGTACAAACTCGGCGACACGATCGAGGCTGGCCTGATCCTGACGGGGACCGAGGTGAAAGCCCTGCGGGAAGGCAAGGCGAACATCGCGGAAAGCTATTGCTCGCCCGAAAACGGACCCAACGGGCCGGAGATCTGGCTGATCAACGCGAACATCCCGGAATATTCGGGCGGCAACCGTCTCAACCATCAACCCAAGCGGCCGCGGAAGCTCCTCCTCCACCGCCGACAGGTGAACCAACTCACCGGCTCGGTGGAGCGTCAGGGTCGGACAATTATCCCCTTACGGATGGTTTTCAACGAAGACGGCCGCGTCAAGCTTGATATCGCTCTCGCTGAGGGCAAGAAAAACGTCGACAAACGCGAGACCGTCAAAGAGCGCGAATGGGGCCGGCAGAAACAGCGCTTGATGAAGGATTTCGGTTAGCGGATTGCAGGACCCCAAAATCCTTTTGCGTTTCTCACCAACATGGCGGCCACAGCGACGCCTCCGAAGATGATCATCTCAGGAGGGAGGGGTAAATCTTCTTGATTAAGATCTTCCATGTTGTGTTGACTCTCAAGACTGGCGCCAACCTCAAAGGCTTCTTCAACCGTCGTGTTGTTTGAGTCTGAGGTGCTCAAGAGCCCCCAGCCAGAAGTGACATCAACGAAAGATGAGGCGTCACCGGGAACACGACCAACTCCATCACCGAAGTCGATATCTGAGAAGGTGTCTAAGGACGCGGCTCCTGAAACCAGGTCGCTAAGGCTCGGGTTCAGTTGTGCGGTATCGTAAGAGAGCGCCTCTTCGGTCCCACTGAACATTCGACCGCCACGATCAAGGGTCTGAGCCCTCGAGACTTCCGTCGCTGCTAGGCTTTGGCTTGCGAATGCTCCGAGGGTGGAGGCGACCAACAACAATGCTCGGTTCATAGCCCTGCCCACTGCAATGTTATGACAATTTAAGAGTGTAATCAATCCCAGGTGACATTGCAAGAAGAGAGTCTAATATACTATAAATATTAGAAAATATTGTTATTTTTTGTGGGATGCGAACATCTCTTGGTGGTGATGATCTTTGCCTCAACGTGAGGGATAAAGCCTGCGATGGAGCGTTCTCGCGATGAGCGCGGCAGGCTGGTTGCTGTGAAGGTCCCAACCTGTTTTCAACAAGCATATTCCATTTTATGGGCTACAAGGAACAATAGTGTGCAGGCGGTCCAAAAATGTGGAGGGACGATTGCCGTCTCTATCACGCGTACATGCGAAAGGTTCCCGCTCCACGGGACTGTGATCTCCTGATCATTGGCCTGTCCCCGGATGTCATGGACAAGAGCCGTCTTTGCCACCATCGTTGCGTTTGGACATTTGAATATTGACGATGGGGATAGGGAGGCCAGCATGAGCCCTATAAGTGCTGACGACATCATCAAAGAGCTCGATCTCTCGCCGCATCCGGAGGGTGGGTGGTACCGGCGGACGTTTGAGGATCCTCGGCAGATCGATGGACGGCCTGTGGGCACCGCGATCTACTATCTCTTGAAGGAGGGAGAGCGGTCGCATTGGCACCGGGTCGATGCGTCAGAGCTTTGGCATTATTACGCAGGCGACCCACTTTTGCTCCGTGTGGGGCCGGATAAGCACTATCATCTGGGCACAGATTTCAAAAATGGCGAGCAGCCGCAAGCGGTCGTGCCGACGGGTGCATGGCAGTCCGCCGAGGCGCTCGGCGAATGGACCCTGGTCGGCTGCACTGTCTGTCCAGGGTTCCAGTTTGAAGGCTTCGAACTCGCGCCGCCTGATTTTGAGCCTTAAGAGAACTGTCCGTAGTCGATGGGCTTGGACCGGTCGATGGAGCCGACATCAGCTGTCATTGGGTATTTGAGGCCCGTCGCGCAGTTGAAAAGAAGGGCGCGGTCGGTCTTGCTGATCAGACCTTGGTCGAGCGACCGCTTGTAGGCCGCATAGGTGGCTGCGCCTTCGGGGCAGAGGAGGAAGCCTTCGTCCTTGGCAACCTCGGCCCAGGAGGAGAAAATGTCCTCTTCTTCGATCGCCATGGCAAAGCCTTCTGATTCCCTCACAGCACGGAGGATCATGAAGTCTCCCACAGCCACGGGCACGCGGATGCCAGCTGCGGCCGTGTGCGCATTGTCCCAAAGGGGTGCGTGCTCTTCCCCCTCTTCGAACGCTTTGACGATGGGCGCGCAGCCGGTGGCCTGCACAGCAACCATGCGCGGGCGGTGGGAGCCGATGAAGCCCATTTGCTCAAGTTCATCGAAGGCCTTCCACATACCGATCAGGCCCGTGCCGCCGCCGGTGGGGTAGAAGATGACGTCGGGCAGTTCCCAGCCGAGCTGTTCGGCGAGCTCTAGCCCCATCGTCTTTTTGCCTTCGATCCGGTAGGGCTCTTTCAAGGTTGAAACATCGAACCAGCCGACGGTTTCTTTCCCTTCACCGACGATTTTACCGCAATCGTTGATCAGGCCATTGACGACGTAAACATCCGCCCCCTGAAAAGCGATCTCATCAATGTTCACTTGCGGGGTGTCATCGGGGCAGAAGACCGTGCTTTTGATGCCGGCGGCGCCCGCATAGGCGGCGAGGGCAGCGCCGGCATTGCCGTTGGTGGGCATCGCCATGTGCTTGATGCCAAACTCCTTCGCCATGGAGACGGCCAGGGCAAGGCCGCGCGCTTTGAAAGAGCCGGTGGGTAATCGGCCCTCGTCTTTAACGAGAAGTTGGCCTTCGGTGCCGAGCTTCTTCTCCGTGCGCCCCAGGCGAATGATAGGGGTGACGACTTCTCCCAGCGAGACACGGTTCTCCGCATGCTGAACGGGCAGCAGTTCGCGGTAGCGCCAAAAGCCTTCGGTCCGCTCTCTCAGAAGCTCTTTGGTCAGTGCGGCTTTCACCTTGTCGAGGTCATAACGGACAATGATCGGGCGCCCCACGCGGGAAAGACCATGGGGCTCCCCCGCAGGATAGTGCTCCCCGGTCATCGCGCATTCGAGATGGGTGACGAAGCTCATAGCCCCGTCACCGTCACGGTTTTTTTGTTGACGAAGGCCATCATGCCATCCTTCGCAAGCTCCCGTCCGTAGCCGGAGGTCTTGACGCCGCCAAAGGGAAGGCGCGGGTCGGAGGCGACGATGCGGTTGACGGCTGTGCAGCCTGCATCAATCCGGCGAACCGCGTGGAGGACATCTGCTTCGTCCTGGGTGAAGATCGCTGAGCCCAGGCCAAAGGGCGTGTCATTGGCAAGCTCGATCGCGGCCTCGAGGCTCGGGACCCGGTGCATGAGTGCGACCGGGCCAAAGATCTCATCACGGAAGGCTGGCGCGGCTTCGGGGATATCCTCCAGCATGCCTGGCGTGAACCAATAGCCGCCTTCAAAGCCGGGGACCGTGGTCTTCTCCGCGCCAAAGACCCGTTTGGCCCCGGCTTCGACGCTTTGCTCCACAAGCGCGACGACTTCATCAAGACCCGACTGATTGGCGAGCGGTCCGACATCGGTGTCCTCTTCAAGAGGGTCGCCGACCTTGAGGGCTTTCATGGCGGCCGCCATCTTATCCCGGAATGCGTCGTAGACGTCGGAATGAACGAGGAAGCGCTTAGCAGCGATGCAGCTCTGGCCGTTGTTCATCGTCCTGCCGACGACTGCGGCTTTGACAGCTGCGTCGAGATCAGCGGACGGCATGACGATGAACGGGTCTGAGCCGCCCAGTTCGAGGACGGAAGGCTTGATCATCTCACCCGCTGTTCCGCCGACAGCAGCGCCCGCTGGGCCGGAGCCAGTCAGCGTGGCTGCCCGCACCCGCGGATCGCGCAGAATGCCGTCCACGGCCTTCGACCCAATCAAGAGCGTCTGAAAGGCGCCCTCAGGAAATCCAGCGGCCATGATCACATCTTCGATAGCGAGCGCGGATTGCGGGACGTTGGAGGCATGTTTCAAAAGGCCAGGGTTCCCGGCCATGAGAGCCGGCGCTGCGAACCGGAAGACCTGCCAAAAGGGGAAGTTCCATGGCATGACTGCAAGCACGGGACCGATCGGCAGATGCGCGACATAGGCGCGGCCATCGGCGATTTCGATCTCCTCGTCAGCCAAAAAGCCGGGGCCATGCTCAGCATAATAGCGGCAGACGCTGGCGCATTTCGCGACCTCTGCACGCGCAGAAACAATGGTTTTCCCCATTTCCTGGGTCGCGGTGAAGGCCATGGCCTCCTGGCGCTCATCCAAGAGATCGGCGAGCCGAAGGAGCGCCGCGGCCCGGTCGCTGAGCGGCATGCTGCGCAGACTATCGACGGCGTCTTCCGCAGCGGCGAGCGCGCTTTCAATCTGATCAGGTGTGAGAGGATCGAACGCCTCGATGAGGGTTCCTGTTGCGGGGTTGGTGGTCGTGATGCTCATGACGGCTTGCTAACACGTTACCGATGGAACCGTCCGCTCGATTCGTGCACAGGGGGTTCATTATGACACTATGGGAACGCATAGCCGCCATTCTTGAAGCTGCCCGGGAGCAAACCCTCGGTGCTGTCATGGAGGCGATGGAGGAGCGGAAGCGGAAGCGCGATGCTGCTGTCTTCTCGATCGCCCTTATCGGCCTCTCGGCAAAAATGGCCAAAGCCGATGGCGTGGCGACAGAAGACGAGTTCTGCGCCTTCCGTGATTTCTTTTCTGTCCCGGAAGGTGAAGAATCGCGGGTACGGATTGTCTACGATCTTGCAAAGGCCGATGTTGCCGGGTTTGACAGCTATGCCCGTCAGGTCGGCAAGCTCTTTGCCAGCGAGACCTCCGTGTTGGAGGATGTGCTCGACTGTTTGTTCCACGTGGCGATGGCGGATGGCGTCCTTCATCCCGGTGAGCTTAAGCTGCTCGAAGTCGCCAAAACAGCGTTCGACATGTCTGACGCCTGCTTCCGCCGCGTGAAGGCGGCGCATGTTGGGCTCGATGATGATGATCCTTACGCGGTCCTTGGTGTCGACCCTGGAATTGAGACCGATGAACTCAAATCGAGCTATCGGGAGCTGGTCAAGCAGCACCACCCCGATGTGATGATCGCCCGCGGTGTCCCGGCGGAGCTGTTGTCCATCGCGGAAAACCGCATGGCCGCGATCAACACCGCCTATGAAAAAGCTATGGAAGAGCGGGCGGCGTGACCACATACGATTTTTATCAGGTTGATGCGTTTACGGATCAGCCTTTCGCGGGCAATCCTGCGGCAGTGATGGTGCTGGACGCTTGGCTTCCGGACGAGCTTCTGACGAAGATCGCGGCGGAGCATAACCTGGCGGAGACGGCGTTTCTGATCAAGCGCGCTCCAGGTCACTATGACCTTCGTTGGTTCACGCCAACAGTGGAGGTCCCGCTTTGTGGCCACGCGACCTTCGCCTCCGCCCATGCGCTGTATACAGAGCTTGGTGAGACCTCGCCGAAGATCACGTTTGAGACGAAGTCCGGACCGCTTTATGTCGAGCGCAAGGGCGATGGCTATATCATGGACTTGCCCGCTGATCCGCCGGAGAAGGTCGAGCTCCATGCGGCCGTCGGGCAAGCCTTAGGCGCGGAGCCGATCGAGCTTTATGTCGGCGGGTTGTTCCTACTCGCGGTCTTTGGGTCAGAAGGTGACGTGCGGGGCCTCACACCTGATCTTGCGGCGGTGGAAAGGCTCGGCGAGGCTGTCGCGAAGGACGAGGTCTGCGTGACAGCTCCTGGGGACACAACCGATTTCGTCAGCAGGCTGTTCGCTCCCTCGATCGGTATTCCCGAAGACCCCTTCACCGGGTCGACCCACGCGATGCTCACGCCGTTTTGGTCGGAGCGGCTTGGGAAGACAGAGCTGACCGCGCATCAGGCAAGTGCCCGGGGCGGGGATGCTGTCTGCTATTCGTCCGGTGACCGTGTTCTTTTGTTGGGGAATGCTGTGACGATGATCCGCGGCAAGATCTCTTTTTGAAACCGCAAAAATCCGCCGCGGGTCAGCGTGATGCCGAGCAGGATCGTCAGAAGCCCCAGCGCCTGATTGAGTGTGAAAGCCTCTGAGAAGAACGCGGTCCCCAAAATCACGGATACGACGGGCGCAACATAGGCGCTTGTCGAGAGAAAACCTGCACCGGCACGCCTCACGACCGTGACGATGCAAATCGCGGTGAGACCTGTGGGACCGAGGCCGAGATAAGCGAGGGCCAGATAGCCTTGACCATTGATGGCGCTCCAATCGGCGAAGAAGAGAGGCGGCGTGGTCATCAGTGCTGCACACAGCATCATGGCCGTGGTGAAGCTCCGCACAGGAACATCAGGCGCGCGGCGCATGACAATGCCCGTCGCTGCGTAGCCAAGGATGGCGATCATCAGGAGGCCCTGGCCATAAAGAGTGCCCTCCGCGCCCGAGATGGCTGCAGGCCCAATCAAGATCAGCACACCCACGGTGCCGACAAGAACGCCTATCAGTGAGCGTCTGGTCAATGGTTCACCTGCAAAGGCGGCCGCGACCAAAACGGTGATCACCGGCAGGAAGGACATGAAAATCCCTGCCATGATCGATGAAATTTCAAGCTGCGCGAGCGGAAAGAGCGTGAACGGGATCGCATAGCCTGTGGCGCCTGCCGCAGCAGCGTAGCCCCACGCAATCCAATCCTCCTTGGTGCGGAGCCCAAGCAGTGGCCGGCCTGTGCCTAAGGTGAAGGTGACAAGAACCAAGGTGGCAAGCCACAGCCTTGCCCCAGCGATGATCGCTGGCGGTGCCCCTGCAATCGCGAGATTGATCGCCGCGGGGGCTGAGCCCCCCACAAACGCGACCGCTGCCCACATGAGCCAATCGGCGCGGTTCGGCTCTTGGGGAGGGGCGATCGTGTGTGACATAAGATCATGACTAGGTTGCGTCTGCGAAGGCCGCAAGTTGCTGGCTAGCGGCACCAGCTGTGCTAGAGCGCCCGTTCTAAAATACCGAGCGAAAGTGCTGTGATGAGACCTTTGATTGTTGCCAGTGCCCTGATGGCGCTGGTCGCCTGTGCCGACGACGCTCCAGCACCGGAGGCTGACGCCCTTGCCCAGCCCCAAATCGTTGAGCCCGTGTCGGATCCGGCCGCCATCGCGCGTCTCACTGCTGATGTCGCTTATCTGGCCAGTGATGAGCTTGAGGGCCGCGAAGCTGGCGAGCGCGGTTACGACCTCGCTGCGGCTTATGTGTCATCACGATTTGCTGAGCTTGGCCTCGAAGCGGTCGGGGACGACGGCAGCTATTTGCAGAACGTCACCTTCCGCGGTTTTCGCTCCAACATGCTGGGCGGGGCCGAGGTGACCATGACCGGCGGGGCTGACGTAACCTGGGAGCCGAATGTCGATTTCATCGGAGCCTCCACCCAGGTTGCTGCTGAACTCACGGATAGGCTTGTTGTTTTTGGCGGCTACGGATTTGTGTCGGAGACCTACGGACGTGACGATTACGCCAATATCGACGTTGCTGGAAAAGTCGTTGTCCTGATTTGGGGGGCACCGAAGTTCCTTCCGTCTGAGGAACAAGCGCACTATCGAAGTGTGCAAGACCAGGTCGCTTCAGAGCGCGGCGCCGTGGGCGTGATTCGTCTTCTGCTCCCGAGCTTTGAGGAAAACAGACGTTCCTTCAGCAGCTATGTGGCCAATGCGTCGCGCTCTGCGAATCTGCGCTGGGTCAATGCCGAGGGGGAGGCGCACTCCACCTCGCCCAATCTTGTGGGCGGACTGATCATGGGACAGGAGGGCGCCAACAAGCTCTTCACTGCGATGGGCCAAAGCTGGGCTGATATCGCTGCCCAAGCTGAAACGGACGAAGGCGCGCTCGAAGCATTCGAGACCAATCTTCGCGTCACCATGCGCTTTGACAACAGCGTTGCTGATTTTGAGAGCCCTAATGTCGTGGGGCTTGTGCCGGGTACGGATCCATCACTCGCCGATGAGGTGGTTGTTGTGACAGCCCATCTCGATCACGTGGGCGTCAGCGGTATTGGTGAGGATACGATCCATAATGGCGCACTGGACAATTCAGTGGGGATCGCCTCCCTTCTCGAGGCTGCTTACAAACTTGCTTCAGAACCCGCTGCTCGCCCTGTGCTTTTCGCCGCTTTAACGGCTGAGGAAAAAGGTCTTCTGGGTTCAGATTATCTGGCAAGGAACAACCCGATGGGTAACCAGCGCTATGCTGCGAATATCAATCTCGACATGCCAGTGGTGACGTTCCCCTTTGACGACCTGATTGGATTTGGCGCGGAGCGCTCAAGCCTTGGTCCGGTGGCGGCCGAAGCGACCGCTGCGCTCGGTGTGACGCTCTCGCCCGACCCGCTCCCCGAGCAAGGGTTTTTCACGCGGTCTGATCACTACAGCTTTGTCAAACAGGGGGTTCCTTCGCTGTTCCTATTTGTGGGCTTGGGCGGACAGGGCGCAGAAGAATTTCCCGCCTTTCTCGCAACGCATTACCATAAGCCTTCGGACGAGATCGACCTCGTGATGTTCGACCAGTTGGAGCGGTTCGCCAATCTCAATGCTGGCATCATCAGCACCGTTGCTAACATGGATGAGACGCCAGCCTGGGTCGCGGGCGATTTCTTTGGCTCGGCCTTTGGTGGCCCAATGGCTGAAGAGTAGGGCGGATAGCTATCCGCCCGCTGCGGCGCAGCCGCGCCTGTCTACAACCCAAGCTTCTCTTTCGCGGCTTGAGCGACTAGGGGCGTCTCTTGCGCTTAAGGAGATCGTGGAATGGCCCATGTGTCGGTGATCGGCGCCCAATGGGGCGACGAAGGCAAAGGCAAGATTGTGGACTGGCTTTCAGCCCGGGCAGATGTCGTCGCCCGGTTCCAGGGCGGCCATAATGCAGGCCATACGCTGGTGATCGACGGGAAGGTCTACAAGCTCTCGCTCCTGCCCTCGGGCATTGTCCGCGAAGGCAAGCTCTCGGTGATCGGAAGCGGCGTGGTGATTGATCCGCTGGCTTTCAAAAGCGAGGTGGAACTCCTGGAAAGCCAGGGCGTGAAAATCAGCCCGGTGAATCTCGCCGTGGCCGAGAATGCATGCCTCATCCTGCCGCTCCACGGTGAGCTCGATCGATTGCGTGAGGAGGCTGCGGGCAAAGGCAAGATCGGCACGACCGGACGTGGTATTGGTCCCGCCTATGAAGACAAAGTTGGTCGCCGGGCGATCCGGGTGTCAGACCTGCACGATCTCGACATGCTCGGGGCGCGGATTGAGCGTCTTCTGACCCACCACAATGCCCTTCGCGTGGGCTTCGGTGCTGAGCCGCTGGATGAAACGTCCGTGCTCGATACGTTGAAGCTGGCCGCAAAGAGTCTCCTGCCTTTTGCCACGCCGGTTTGGCAGCTCCTCGATGAAGCCCGCAAAGCCGGTAAGCGCATCCTGTTCGAAGGGGCGCAAGGCATGCTCCTTGATGTGGATCACGGCACCTACCCCTATGTGACCTCGTCCAACACGGTCGCTGGCCAAGCGGCTACGGGCACGGGCTTGGGCGGCGCAGGCGAAGCCTATGGCTTGGGGATCGTGAAGGCCTACACGACCCGCGTGGGTTCAGGGCCGTTCCCATCCGAGCTTGATAACGAGATCGGACGGCATCTCGGCGAAAAGGGTCATGAGTTTGGCACCGTGACTGGGCGCGAGCGACGTTGCGGATGGTTTGATGCAGCCTTGGTTCGCCAGAGCCTAATGGTCGCAGGGATCGACGGCATCGCGCTGACCAAGCTCGACGTGCTCGATGGCATGGAAACCCTCGATGTCTGTGTGGGTTACGAAATCGGCGGCGAAACCTACGACTATCTGCCTGCCTCGACCGAAGCGCAGGCGAAGGCGAAACCGATCTATGAAACCCTTCCTGGCTGGGAAGGTTCAACGGCTGGCGCCCGGTCATGGGCAGACCTCCCTGCAGAGGCTGTGAAGTATGTGCGCCGGATCGAGGAGCTTGTTGAGCGGCCTGTCGTGCTGCTCTCGACCTCGCCCGAACGGGAAGATGTGATCCTTGTGAAGGACCCCTTCGGCGCTTAGTTGCGATGCCGCAAAGACAAGTGGTGAAAGCTGTAACGATCAGCTTCAGCCGCTTTTAACGACTAACACCGCATGATCCCTGAAAAACGTGGGGCTCATACGTGCTGAAGTCTTCCGCCATGCAGGTGACGGATGAAGAGCGCTTCCTTGGTATCAAGGCGGCGGGCATCGCTCGGCGCGACCAACTCAAGGTCCGAGCCATCATTGCCGCGTGCGGCCTCTCATTCCTGTTCATCGAAATCGACGGGTGGGTCCCTTACGCGGCAGCTTTGGTGACGCTGCTATCCCAAGCACTAGATCGATACGTATGGGGACGTTTTGTTCTCACGCCGATAGCGCGGACATCGATGACTGGGCGGGAGCGCTTATACGTTCGACTGTCCATGGTGCAGGCCGGATGTGTTTATGGCTCCGTGGGTGCCCTCACTTGGTCGATAGGCCAACTCGAATACCAAGTGACAGCGATCCTTTGGTTTGCCGGTGCTATGCTCCATGCTGTGATGCATACGCATCATGAGCGCGGGCTGTTTTTGGCAAACTTTATTCCGCCTACAGTTCTTCTCTTCACAGTGCCCTTCGCCCATTTCTTCGGGCAGCCAAGCGTCGACTGGATCCTCGTCGTCGTGCTGGCTTGGGCGGCCACATCGTATACATCGCACCTGGTTTTGGCTTTCATGACCTATAGCCGGAACAGTCATGCCCTTCGCCGGGCCCAGGTCGCTGCGGAAGAACGCAGCCGCGTCGCGGAAAATGCAAGCATGGCAAAGTCCCAGTTCCTGGCGACGCTCAGCCATGAAATTCGCACACCAATGAACGGCATCATCGGCATGGCCCAAGCTCTTGATATGGAGGAGCTTTCTGAGAAGGCGAAAGGCCATGTCAGTGTGATGAGGCAAGCCAGTGACCTCCTCATGGTGCTTCTCAACGATGTGCTTGATGCGTCAAAGATCGAAGCCGGCAAAGTGGTACTGGAACACAAACCCTTCAGCCTCAAGAGCGTTGTCGATCGGGTGACCAATCTGCATGCCGCAGAAGCAGAGGCCAGGGGCCTTGAGTTTTCGATGGCCTTCGATCCCAGCGTTTCGCCGATGCGCCTCGGCGACGAGCATCGTTTGGTGCAGGCGCTGCATAACCTTGCTGGTAACGCTGTGAAGTTCACGGAGGAAGGCTCCGTGCGCCTCGCCGTCAAGGGCTCAACCGACGGTACTGATGCTTTTTCTATCACCGTTGAAGACACCGGTATCGGCATGACGGATGAGCAGTCCGATCGTGTCTTCCAGCCATTCACCCAGGCTGATAGTTCCACCACGCGCCGCTATGGCGGAAGCGGTTTGGGACTGACGATCACCCAGGGGCTGGTTGAAGCGATGGGCGGTACACTGAACGTGACCTCCGAACAAGGCCAAGGGTCGCGCTTTTGTATTGGCTTGTCCTTGCCCCGGGCATCTTCGGAAATGAAGGGCAGCGCACCGGTTGCTCCCGCTCCCATCAAGGAGATGGAGGGGATGAAGGTCCTCGCGATTGATGATAACCCCGTCAATCTCGCGGTGTTGAAGACCCTTTTGGGCCGCGTGGGTGCGATCTCAGTGATGGCGCAGTCCGGCTCCGAGGGGCTTGAGCTCTACGCCGCTGATCAGTTCGACCTTGTGTTGCTCGACATTTCCATGCCGGAAATGGACGGCGTGGAAGTGCTGCAGCACCTCCGGGCCCGTTACGGTGCCGGTGAGCTGGCGCCTGTGATCGCGGTCTCTGCCCACGCCATGCCGGATGAGATCGAGGATTACCTCGACCAAGGCTTCGCCGCCTATGTGACCAAGCCCGTCCGCCTCGAGGTTCTGCGCGAAGCAGTCGGGTCGGTCACGCAGAAACAGGATGCCGCAGAAGCATCATCTGCAGCTGGCTGATTGGACAAAGCTGCACCCCGCAGCTATCTCCCTGACAACTTGCCGAGGGGCACCCCATCCACGGGGTTGAGACGCACCCTTAGAACCTGATCCGGTTAAGACCGGCGGAGGAACGGCCATGATGCGTATCCTGGCGCCTACGCGCCTTCTGTTGCCTGCTTTCATCGCCTTGTCTGCGTCACCCCTTGCGCACGCGCATGCCCTGCATGCTGCCAAAGATAGGCCTACGGACGACGTCCACTATCCCACACCGAATTTGAACACAGAACGTGGCGCTCAAAAGCGCCCTGAAGGAGTGAAACCATGAACAAGCCAACGAAACAGTCCGACTTCGAAACCCCAAAGGTCACAACCGGCCCGCTGCCGAGCTCTTTCAAACGTTATGTCCAGTCGGACCGGTTTGTGGATGTGAAAACGCCCGTTCGGGACATCATCCTGCACCCGTCATCCGGCGAAGCGCCGCTGCCTGTCTATGACCCTTCTGGTCCTTACACAGAGGACAATTTTGAGCCTGACGTTGAGAAGGGCCTGCGTCCAGCGCGGGCATCGTGGATCGCTCGCCGCGATCACGAGAGCTACACCGGCCGGGATGTGAAGCCAGAGGACAATGGCGGCGCCACCGGTGACTACCTCGCGCGGGCTTTCCCGAACGTGCCCCAGCCCAAGCGCTACACGGGCAAGATCCGCACACAGCTTGAAGCCGCGCGGGCGGGCATCATCACCGAGGAGATGGAATACATCGCCATCCGCGAAAACCTTGGCCGGAAGGTGGCGGCCGAGGGCGCAAGCTTGCGCGCTTCCGATGGCGAAAGCTTCGGCGCGGCGGTGCCAGAATTCGTCACCCCAGAATTCGTGCGGGATGAGGTGGCGCAGGGCCGGGCTGTGATCCCGGTCAACATCAACCACCCCGAAGCTGAGCCAATGATCATTGGCAGGAACTTCCTGGTCAAGATCAATGCCAATATCGGCAACTCGGCCGTGACCTCGTCTGTGGAAGAGGAAGTCGACAAAATGGTCTGGGCCACGCGCTGGGGCGCCGACACGGTCATGGACCTCTCCACGGGCAAGAACATCCACAACACCCGTGAGTGGATCCTGCGCAACTCGCCAGTTCCGATCGGGACCGTGCCGATCTACCAGGCGCTGGAGAAGGTGAACGGCGTCGCTGAAGACCTCACCTGGGAGGTCTATCGCGACACGCTGATTGAGCAGTGCGAGCAGGGCGTCGATTATTTCACCGTGCACGCCGGTGTGCGTCTGCCTTACATCC
>CAWUIJ010000030.1:0-25466 GCA_963922235.1 uncultured Parvularcula sp.
ATTGTGAGCCTAGGGCAAACGAGAAGTCTTCGAGTCCATCGAACGGCGAGCGATCGGTTTCGATGCGGGCCGTTCCCGTGACCTCAAGGCCGGAACCTGGAGCGCCGTAGAGAAAGCGCAAATCTGCCCTGATGGGCAGCGTTGCTTGTGCCGAGAGGATGAAGTCTTCATCCGCCTCAAGATTAAGCTCCAGGCGCTGGGGAACAAAATCCTCCACGTTGAAACTGATCGCGCCAACCTCTCCGATCCCATCAAGGTTCGCGACGAGACGCCAAACACCACGGCTAGCGGCTTGTGGAATGGCCAGTGATCTGCTCACGCCGCCGCCTAGAGAGGTCAGTTCATCCGCATCAAAACGGATCCGGTTTTGCTCAAGCCCGTTCGGCCGGATCAAGGTCAAATGGCCAGGACGTGCAGTGACAGCATGGCCATAGGCATCCCGGAACAAGGCCGAGGCGAACACCGTTTCCCCTGGGCGATAAATACCACGATCAAGATACACAAAAGCTTCTGGACCGGCCTTTGCCTCATCACCCCCGACATCCTGACTGGCAAGGTCCAGCGGGGGCCGGTCAAGGTCCAAGATGGCGAAGTCTTCCCCTTGCTGAACAGTGATCAGCTTTGGCCGGTTCACACCTTCACCCGCAGTCAGTGGCCCAGCAAACCGTACGCGCCCAGACCGATCAGCGCGAGTCTCCGCAAGAACCTCATTGCTCGCGGCTATCAAGCGCACCAGAGCACCCGATACAGGACGAGCATTTCTGAGGGAGCGGGCTGTCACATCAATACCCGTTGTCCCCTCATAAACGGTCATCGCGAGATCAGTGATGATGAACCATCGACCCGCGGACGCATCATCATACCGCGGTTCATCAGTCGAGCTCTTATCTTGCAGATGAACGTAATAAGCGCCCGCCTCAAGATCACCCACAGCTTCCTTAAAGGGAAGCACCGTTGTCACCGCCGCGTTCGAAGGACCCGATGTCTCAAGCACGCCAGAGAAAATCTCGCGACCGACATCAGAAGGATTCTCACGATAAGGACGGTAGACATAGTCGCCTTCTGTGTTGGCATAGCCTTCTGTGATGTCTTTAAAGACCAAGGAACGCTCGGGCACCCTCGTCACCGTGACGTTCAGTTCGTCAATGTTCACTGTGCTGATCGCAATACCGTCAGCCGCCGTGCGAGGCAGAATAATCCCGTTGCCCTCAAAGCGGACGGTCGGGCGACGATCCGCAAAACTCAGAGTGATCGTTTCGTCACGCTCCAATCTGCTGCCATCCGCACTCGGAAGACCTGAAAGAAGTGTCAACCGCGCTTGATCACCGTAATCAAGCCCGCTGAGGCACAGCCTTTGCCCCGCTGCTGTGACGGCGACGGACTGATCGATACGAAGGAACGGCTCGTAGCTGGCCGTGGGGCTGAGCGCTTGAGAGAACACCAAACACAAGGTCGGCTGCAATGCATCAAGATCCGTTTCCGTTCGCAGCAGCGCGAACGTTTGGTCATCCTGAGCGAACGGGCCCGAAGCTGCCCGTTTCTCGCCTGAGCGTTCAGACTCTTGGAGAAAGGGAATGCTTTCAAGGGAAGGCAGACCATCTTCGCACGCCGCGACGGCCAGCATCGCTAGGCCCATTAGTGCTCGTTGTGCAAGTCTCATGCGTCGCCCCCTCATGTCTTTTGGAAAGACTGCCACAGGAGAACACCAAAGAAAAGCAAGGCCCTGCGGACGGAACAGGGGCCGGAACGCTGGCGCTGCCCCAATAAGCTGTACCCGAACCAATGCTTTCAACGAAGGAAAGAGATGGCGAGGATGGTCCACGTAAGCCAGAACTCTGGGGCCTCAAACAGCAAAGCGATAGGCCAGTCCAAAATGGTGCGCCTCAGCGCAACTGATTTGAACTCAGCACCCCAAGCGACCGACCGGTCGCCGGGCGAGCAGCCCGCCCCTTCGGAGGCGCCGCGCGCCGCGAGATCGAAAATGGTGCGGGCGGGGGGACTCGAACCCCCACGCCATAAGGCTGCGGATTTTAAGTCCGCTATGTCTACCAATTCCATCACGCCCGCGCGGCCGCTGTTAGAGCCTGCGCCGGTGCGGTCTGCAATGGTCAAATGGCCACTGTTCGCTCAACCCCGGCCATCGCCCTCGGTGACGGTTGCGGTGACGCCTTGCGCTGCGAAAAGGCCTTGGACAGCCAAGGCTGCATGCTCGGCGGTCTTGGCGATCTGCGAGCGACAGACGATGGCGAGCGGCCCACCCGTGCCCGTTTTGCCGGGATAGGACCCAATCTTGAGGCCTTTAAGCGCCGCTTCGAGATCACGAAGGCCATCCGCGATCATGCTTTCGCCCAGCTCACCCGTGACTGTGAACACGGTCTCTTCTGGGCCGCGCGGCAGGAGATGATCGAGCGCCTCCAGCATAGATTGGAAGATCGCCGGCACCCCTGCGAGAACGAAGACACCGTCAAGATGAAAGCCCGGTGCCCCGGTGATCGCGTTCGGGATCAGCTCTGCTCCATCAGGAATCCGCGCCATGCGCCGACGCGCAGGCGTTACCTCCTGGTCGCGTGCAGCATAGTGGCGAGCCAAAATGTCGAGGGCATCGTCCCGCTCGCTGATCGAAACACCCAGCGCTTTGGCCACGCATTCAGCGGTGATATCGTCATGGGTCGGACCAATACCGCCAGAGGTGAAAACAAGGTCTGCTCGACCCTTGAGCTCACAGATGGCAGCGATGATCCGTTCCTCCTGGTCAGGAACAATCCGCACCTCAATAAGGGGCAAACCACGAGCCGAAAGCGATTGCGCCAGGTGATGCGCATTGCTGTCTTGGGTGCGCCCAGAAAGAAGTTCGTCTCCAATCAGGAGGCATGCAACGGTGGTGATGGTATCAGACATGGGGTGCAGTTAGCGGCATCCGTCCCCTTGGCAAAGCCAAGCCCGTTTGCGCCCGATGCACAAAGCCCCTACCCGCCTGGCCATGCAGTTCGATCCACCCCTTGCTGAAGCCATTCTCCTCAAGCGTTACAAACGCTTTCTCGCTGATATCCGTTGGCCTGATGGTCGCGAGGAGACGGTGCATTGCCCCAACCCGGGCGCGATGCTGGGCGTGGCGCCGGAGGGGGGGCGCTGCTGGGTCAGCCGTTCGAAGAACAAGGCCCGAAAGCTTCCTTGCACCTTGGAAATCGTCGAGTGCGATGGTCCAGATGGTCTCACCCCCGTGGGTGTGAACACCAACCATCCGAACAAACTGGCTGAAGAAGCGATCCTGGCCGGGTTGGTCGAAGGGGTCGATCCTGGCCTGCCGCTTGAGCGTGAAGTCCGTTATGGAGAAGAACGCTCACGGATCGATTTGCTCCAACGCGGCCAGCAGAACGTCTTTATCGAGGTCAAAAACTGCCATCTGATGCGCCGGGAAGACGGTGTCACCGAGTTCCCTGATTGTGTGACAGCACGGGGTCTTAAACACCTGCGGGAGCTGGCCCGCATGGTGGAGGACGGCGATCGCGCCGTCTTGCTCTTCGTGGTCCAGCGCACCGACGGGACGGGCGTCACCACGGCTGGCGACCTCGACCCGGCGTATGCAGAAGGGTTTGCCTGGGCTGCGAGCCGGGGCGTGGAGATGCGCGCTGTCCTATGCGACGTGAGCCACGAAGCCATTGTCCCGCAACGGCCTCTGCCCGTCTTTGTTTAGTTCTCGGCCTCTTGAGCGAGAACGGCCTGCCCAAACGGTACTGCGATCTTGGGTAAGAACGCACCAAAGGGCTGGAACGTGTCTGTCCGTGTGTTGATGGTAAAGGCGATGGCCATATCGAAATCAGGGTAGACGATCAGCCAGCACTGCGACCCCCGTGAGACGCCGCCGTGGTTGGCGTTGCGCATGACACCGACACCGTCCTCGTCCCATTCGCGCCAGCGCCAACCGACAGCGTAGTCTTGCTCATTCACCTCACCGTCAGCGGTCTGCACCGGGGTCCACATATCGTCGCGGGTCTCAGGTGAGAGATAGCTGTCATCGAGCATCATCGCGCCCAACATGACCAGATCGGTCGGCGTGGAGGCCCATCCACCGCCAGGCAAGCGATGCGAAAGATCGACGGGACGCCATGGCCTTGCACGTTCTTGCTCAATGTCGACGAGGTAGAACCGAGAAAGCTCGTCCGGCTTGCCGTGCCGCTTTGGGGCCACGATGGTTGAGGTCATGCCCGCGGGCGCCAAGACCTCTCGCTGGATCAGCTCGCGATAAGTCTGCCCCGACGCTTCAGCCATCACCGTGCCGAGGAGCACGGTCCCATAGGACGAGTACTCAAAATCTGTACCAGGTTCGAAAAGCAGCGGGCTGCCATCAAAGAGTTCAACGGCGTCGCTCACATTGTCATAATGCTCAACCAAAGCGCCAGAATGGTACCAGCCTTTGCGGTCCTGATTGTCACCGTAATGCGGAAGTCCAGCTGTGTGGGATGCCAACATGCGCGGCGTGATCCCTGCCCATGAGGAATTGGGCAGATCGTCGAGATAGGTTTCAATCGGCGCGTCCAGGTCAATCAGACCTTTGTCGACCAGCCTCGCCAAAGCAGCGCCTGTGATCGCCTTCGATGTGCTCCCGATACGGAAGATCGTACCAGCATCGACAGGGTCCTTTTGTCCGATATCGGCCCACCCTACTGTTCCTTGCCAAACGACCTCGCCGCCCACAGCCACAGCGGCGGACATGCCCGGCGCGCCAATCTCCGCCCGATGGGCATCCATGGCCGAGAGTGTTTGAGCACCGGCTTGCGCAAAGCTTTGGTCCCACACCTTCTCGGTGGTGGGGCTCTCCTCTGGCAGATCCATCCAGCCAAAGGGCAAGAGCGGCGCGTCGCCTTGGTGCGCCATATATCCGTACAGCGGCCAGGCGAGCCAGACGAAGGCCGCTAGAGCCAATACGACCACAGCGCCCAAAATCCTCAAAACCAATGCCATTCAGCGCCCTCCCAACTGAGTCTCAGACGTAAGGGCCACCTTGCCGAAGCTCAACCCTCCACCCCTGGCGTTCACTCGCTTGCCTCCCTAAATTGAGGGAGAGGCCACCCGAGACACGCATATGATCTGGCGCATCGTTGGTACTGTTGTGGGTGCAGCCCTTGTGCTGGTTGGTATTCCCCTCACCATCTCACCGATCCCGCTTGGCATCATTTTGGTCGCCATCGGCGTGATCATCTTGATCGGGGCCAATCCTTGGTTTGCACGATTCATCCGTAATCTGCGCAAGAACTCCAAGCCTGTCGATAATGCCTTCAAGACCGCTGAAAACGTCTTGCCTGAACCCCTCGCCGAACCTCTCAAACAGACCGAGGTTGAGGATGACGATGAGGAGACGACAGAGGCCAAAATGGGCCCTCCGCTTCAACGTTTTCATAATCCACGGAAGCTTCGATAGCGCTTCCCTGTTCCGTGCGAACAGCGTAGAACACGACCTTCTCTGACGCTCCTTCCCCTTATGGAGACCCTGCATGCCCGCAGCTCGCGCCAAAAAGGCCGCGCCATCCAACAGCTACAGCGCTAAAGATATTGAGGTCTTAGAAGGACTTGAGCCGGTCCGTAAGCGTCCGGGCATGTATATTGGGGGTACAGACGAACGCGCCCTGCACCACCTCTTCGCTGAAGTGCTCGACAACGCGATGGACGAAGCCGTGGCCGGCCATGCCTCGCGGATCGAAGTCCATCTTGATGCCGACGGTATGCTCACAGTGACCGATAATGGGCGCGGCATTCCGATCGATAAGCACCCGAAATTCAAAACCAAGTCCGCGCTCGAAGTGATCATGACCACGCTTCACGCCGGGGGTAAGTTCTCGAACAAGGCTTATGCCACCTCGGGCGGCCTTCACGGTGTCGGCATCTCGGTCGTCAATGCGCTCACGGATGATCTCACGGTCGAGGTGGCGCGCGACCAGACTCTCTATCGGCAGACTTATTCCAAAGGGACCCCGACCTCGACCTTGAAGAAGGTCGGCAAGGCACCCAACAAGCGCGGCACGGCGGTCAGCTTCCATCCGGATCCTGAGATTTTCGGTAGGGCGCTCAAGTTCAAACCGGCTCGGCTCTACCGGATGGCCAAGGCCAAAGCCTACCTCTTCGGCGGGGTGGAGGTGCGCTGGTCCTGTGCGCCGGAGACGCTCAAAGGTGACGACCCGACGCCGGAGAAAGATGTCCTGCGCTTTGACGCAGGGTTGAAAGACTACCTCGCCTCGATCATTGGCGAACGGCCGACCATTACGATGGAGCCTTTTGCCGGGAAGGTCGAACGCGAGGGCGGACACGGAACAATTGAGTGGGCCATCGCCTGGGGCCCTGCTGGGTTCGCGGCACCTTCAGGTCAGATGGCTGACGGCTTCACCTCCAGCTACTGCAACACCATTCCGACCCCGGAGGGCGGTAGTCACGAGCAAGGCCTGCGCCAAGCTCTGACCCGCGGGCTCAAGGCCTATGCCGAGATGTCTGGCAACAAAAAGGCTGGCCAGGTCACACCGGAAGATGTCCTTGGCACAGCCGCAGCGGTCCTCTCCGTCTTTATCTCGAACCCTGAATTCCAAGGTCAGACCAAGGACAAACTGGCGACCAACGAGGCCACCAAGCTGACCGACGGCGCCATTCGCCCTGCCTTTGACCATTGGCTGGCCGATCATCCGAAGGAAGCAGAGAAGCTTCTCACCCATGTCATTGACCAGGCTGAGCAACGACAACGCCGCCGCCGCGAGAAAGAGGTGCAGCGCGCCTCGGCGATGAAAAAGCTGCGCCTGCCTGGAAAGCTCGCCGATTGCACCGCGAAGGACCGGACGGGAACGGAGATTTTCCTGGTCGAGGGCGACTCCGCTGGCGGCTCCGCCAAGCAGGCGCGTGACCGCGCGCGTCAAGCGATCCTGCCCCTGCGCGGCAAGATCTTGAACGTGGCAAGCTCCACCCGCGACAAGATCATGCAGAACCAAGAGGTTCTCGATATTGCCCTCGCGCTCGGCGTCGGGCTCGGAAATAATTTCGACCTGAGCGATCTGCGCTACGACAAAGTCATCATTATGACCGATGCCGACGTTGATGGTGCCCATATCGCAGCGCTTTTGATGACGCTCTTTTTCACAGAGATGCCCGAGCTCGTCCGTGCCGGGAATTTGTATCTCGCTCAGCCTCCGCTTTATCGCCTGAGCCACAATGGCAAGACCGTCTACGCGCTTGACGAAGCGCAGCGCGATGCGCTTCGGGCCAGCGAGTTCAACGCCAATGCGAAGGTGGATGTCGGCCGCTTCAAAGGCCTCGGCGAGATGAATGCCCGCGACCTCAAAGAAACGACCATGGACCCTGCCACGCGGCAGCTCGCGAAAGTGACGCTCCCGGAGGAATTCGCAGACGCCACGGATCTCTTTGGTCGGCTGATGGGCAAAAAGGCCGAGCCGCGCTTCCAATTCATTCAGGACAACGCGGCCTTCGCCCAAGAAGCGCTGGACGTCTAAAGACTGAGCGGTAGCTCAAGATAGTTTTTATACATCATGTCGCGATGCTCAAGCAGAATGGGCTTCAGTGCTGCGTCGCTTTCGTCTTTGGTCTCAAAGGCTGCACGGGTGCTTGATTTCATGGCGCAATGCTCATCCGGCAGAGGGCTGAACATCGCCATGAAGGTCGCGCTGTAGACATCAAGCGCGGAGACCTGGCTGCCAATGTAAAAATCAGAGCCTGCTGCGCGTTGGTTTTCAAGCCGCGAGGCCAGCATCTCCAGGATCGCCGCCACGCGCCTCCGCGCATCTTTGGCCATCTCCGGGGAGTGGCCATACTTCGCCGCAAGATATTGCGCCACGGGCTTCGCAAAGCCGCCCGCTTCGTTGAGACCAGCATCGGTCATCGCCATACGGCGCAATGTCCCGAGCCCCTGCTCACCGCAAATCTCATGGCTGAGGCCAAGCATCAGTGCACGATCCATAGGATCAGCGGGCAGCAGTGTAGGCTCCGGCTGGAGGCGCTCAAAGAGGAAAAGAAGATCGTTCCAGCGCGCTTTGCCTTCCTCGTTGTTGTAAACAGCTGCCGGCGCCGATGCGTGGCCGCTCCACTCGACTTGGGTAGGATCTTGCACATCGAGACGCACCGCTGACCACGCAATCCCCTTGATATGGAGGATCCCCTTGGCCGCCTCGCCCCAAGGGCTTGGGACACTGCTGACCACCGTCATGCGCAGGCCATCGCGCGCGATGGCGTCGGATGTCTCAATATACTCAAAGGGCATGGGAGCCTCCCAATTGCTGTTTTGCGCAAGGATTAGGAGCATCACGCCGCAGGGCGCAATCGAACTTTGTGCCTCTCAGCAGGGTGACCTCCTCCCCCTAGGCATCGTAAGAGGCTGAGATGGATCAACGAGAATCCCCGAACGAACGCTTCAAACGCATGCTGGCCCTGACGACCCGGGCCTTGTCAGCTGAGCCTGAGGCCGAAGTGAAATTTGGCGGCGAGAACCCCTCGGTGGCTGGCACAGAAGCACGCCTTCCGCTTCCGCCACGCCGACTTGATGCGAAGAAGGTCGCAATCAGCCGCGGCCATGCTGATGCCGCAGCGCTGCGCCTCGCCCACCACGACGCGGGCCTTCACGCTCAGCTGCAGCCCGAGAATCCTGAAGGCCGGGCCCTCTTCGCGGCGCTTGAAGAGGTGCGATGCGAGGCCTTGGGTAGCAATGCCATGGACGGGGTCGGCCAGAATTTGACCGCAGCGCTGGAGCGGCGCCTGGATGAGCAAGGCTATCGCCGGATGGAAGACCGGCAGGACGTTCCTCTGAAAGACATCGTGGGCCTGATCGCCCGCGAACGGATGACGGGCCAAGCAACGCCCGACGCTGCATCTGCGCTCGTTGATCAGTGGCGAGAGGATATCGAAAAAACCTGCGGCGACGCGCTCGATGCCCTCGTCTCGCAAGACAGCCATCACGATCAAGAGGCCTTCTCTAACCTGACCCGCGCGTTGATCGATGCGCTCGATCTCGGCGATAAGCAAGGCGATGAGGATCACACCGAGGAAGAGGACGAAACACCTCCTGAGGACGGTGAAGAGCCGGATCAGGAGAGCTCTGAAGAAAACGAAGACAATGCTCCGGATGGAGATGAAGCGCCTGACGATGGCTCCCCTGAATTGGGCGATTCCAGCGAGGGCGAAGCGGAGATGTCCGATCAACCGCAATCGCTTGATGAAGGTGATCAGCGCGAAGAACCCGGCGATGATGCACCGATCGTCCGGCGCGACACCCTTGGCGATAGCGGCGAGCACTATCGTCCCTACACAACAGAATTTGACCAAGTCGCCCACGCTGAAGACCTTTGCCCCGCGGATGAGCTCGCCCGCCTCCGGAAGACCTTAGACGGCCAGCTAGAAACGCTTCATGCTGTCGTCGCAAGGCTCGCCAACCGCCTCCACCGACGGCTCTTGGCCCAGCAAAACCGGGCCTGGCAGTTTGATATGGATGAGGGCGTGCTTGATGCGGCCCGGCTGGCAAGGGTTGTTGTGGATCCGTTCCAACCGCTTTCCTTCAAGCGCGAGCTCGACCAGGAGTTCCGAGACACGACGGTGACCCTGCTGCTCGATAACTCGGGCTCTATGCGCGGACGGCCGATCACTGTGGCGGCGATCTGTGCTGATATTCTCGCACGGACGCTGGAACGGTGCGCGGTGAAGACCGAGGTCCTCGGCTTCACGACTGTGGCCTGGAAAGGCGGTAAGTCACGGGAAGCTTGGGTGGAAGACGGACGACCAAAGCATCCTGGCCGTCTCAACGATCTTCGGCACATCATCTATAAGCCAGCCGCGGTTCCGTGGCGCCGGTCGCGCGACAATCTCGGGCTGATGCTGAAAGAAGGCCTCCTCAAAGAGAATATCGACGGCGAAGCGCTTCTTTGGGCGCATGACCGGATGCTGGGACGGCCTGAACAACGCCGGATCCTGATGGTGATTTCAGACGGTGCACCCGTCGACGACACAACATCCTCCGCCAACGGAGGATCATACCTTGAGAGGCACCTGCGTGAGGTGATCGCTAAGATTGAGAACACCTCGCCGGTGGAACTTGTGGCCATCGGTATCGGCCACGACGTGACCCGCTTCTACCGGCGCGCCATCACCATCTCTGACGTCGACCAGCTCGGCGGTGTCATGATGGAGGAACTTGCCAACCTCTTCGAAGAAGAAGGTAAGGTCGCACCTCAAGACAAGAGCAAGCGCAGAGCTTAGTTCTGCGCGGACATCTCACCTTCTGTCACGGCAACGTCAAACTTCAGCGCTCGACAAGTGCCGCGCGTCGGAAGACAGTCTGCGGGACAATCGCGTATCAAAGGAGACGTCCCTTGATCACCAGTTCGATCCTCAGTTTGACGCTGGCCGCATGGGCGCCGGCGCAAGACATGATCGTGACCGCTGAACCCCTTCCCCTTCATGGACCAGACACACCAAGACTTGGATGTCTTTCCATGACGTCCGCACACAGTCTTTCGGGCGATCAAGGTTTTGGCGGCTATTCAGGGATGGTCCTCGGTCCGCAGTCTGGCGATCTGATGCTGCTCTCTGATCGTGGTCAGCTTCTCCGCATGTCAGTATCGCTTGACGAGAGTGGTGCGGTGACGGGCGTCGCGGGGGGTCAGCTCATGAGCATTCGCGACGAGCGTGGACGGGCGCTCGTTAAACGCAACGGCGATACCGAGGCACTGACCCCGTGGCCGGGCGGCTATCTGATGACGAGGGAAGCCCTCGACGATGCGCTTTTGATTGAAGACGGCGGTGACCACTTCGCTATCGCCGGGACCATCGCTGATCTCTCAGGAAGCAAAGCGCTATCGCGGAATGGTGGCTACGAAGCCGCCACACAGCTCAGCGATGGGCAAGCCCTGTTCATCAGTGAAGGAACGTTCGATAATGGTCTTGCCGCTGTCATTCATTTCGATGGCGAGGACGTAATCGCGCGCGGAACGTACAAGCCAGCCGACGACTTCGCCGTGACCGATATTTTCGCCGATCTTGAACGTGATCGGCTGTTCGCCGTCGAACGGGCGTTTTCCCCCGCCCTTGGTCCGCGCACCCGGCTCACCGTCGCTCCGCTTTCCAATCTGCTCGAGGCCGATGAGACGAGCGCATTGGTCCCCGCTGAGCTTGGCAGCCTGACCATGGCCGAAGGCACGGACAACATGGAAGGCCTTGCCTTCTACAAGTCATCCGATGGCGGAGATAATTTGATGATCATCTCTGACGACAATTTCAACAGCGTCCAACGAACCGTGCTGATGACCTTCAGGCTGAGAAGCACGTGCCCGCTTTAGCGGGCTCCACCAAGCCCTGAGCGGGGACGAATGGCCCGTCTGAACGGGGCGTAAAGGCAGGCAAAGCCAATCGCGGCGGCCGTGACCACGACCAGCCGCATCGCGAGCCACCACAGCCATGGCACGTCCTGGCCTAGAAATGCTCCCGGGAAATAGATGAGCGCCTGGATGCCTAGGCCAAACACGCAGCCGAAAAACGGCGCACGCCACCATGCTCCACCGCGCGTCAGATCGTAGACGGAAAGCCCCATCACCTGGCCAATGAACCACGAAAGAATCAGCACGCTCAAATAGCGGGCACTGGGGAAGTCGCCATCTTCGAGTTGCGGTGCGATTTCGATCACGACGGCCGTCGCGCCGATCAACGCCAGAGCCCATGCCAAAACGAGCGACTGGGTGACCACAGCCGCGCCAAAGCGCCGGGCCATGAAGAGCGAAAGAAAAAGACCAGCTGCAATGGCGAGGTCACCGCGGCTCAGAAAGGCTGCTGAGGAAAGATCATCTCGCCCCTCGCCCCCCAAAATGGGCAGAGGCAGGTCAGCAGCAGCCATCGCCGTGACCGCCAGCATAGCGAGGGGAAAGGCCATGGCTGCAATGAACAGAAGACGCTCAGTGAGGCCGGCAAGCATACGCTTCGCCTCAAACCGGCCAGTGATCGCCCGGTCGTGAAACCGCTCGACAACAACCGGTCCGCTTCTGTCGTCAAAGTTATGCTGCACGCCCATGCGCCCTCACCTCAAAGTGGCAGGCGCGGCTTAAGCGAAAAAGCTTAAGCGGAAGCCGCCGCGATATCCCGCTTCACTTTGCGGGCTTTGTCGGAGAGCACATCGTCCTTTGCTTTCGCCAAGAAAGCGTCAAGGCCGCCCACATGATCCACCGAACGAAGAGCGTGAGCTGTGATACGGAACTTGAAGCTCCGGTTCAGCTTCTCACTCATGAGGGTGACTCTGCAGAGATTCGGCAGGAAACGGCGTTTCGTTTTGTTTTGCGCGTGGGAAACATTGTTACCCACCATCGGCGCTTTGCCGGTGAACTCGCAAACACGTGACATGGTCGGACCTCAAAACAAGGAGAAAATCGGAAGGGCCGCGCCTACCCATGACGCCGGGGCACGTCAAGAGTTACAAAGATGTCGTCGCTCTATGGGTTTCTTTTAGCCCCGTCTCAAGCAAGGTTCGTTACTCCGACACGCCTTGGACCCGTGATACACATGACGATGCGAGCGAAAAATCTCACTCTTTTTGGCGCACTCTGCATCTTTGCTGGGCTCGTTTTCAGCGGATCGATTGCGGCCGACGGACCCTTTCCTGAACCAGGGACCGACGATTGGAAGGCTTTGTTCGCCGTTGACCCTGCCGATGAGCCCTTGGGAGAGACGCCTTTGCAGATCGGTGAAGGCACGACCTACAACACAACACTGAAAGGCGAGCTTGCGAGCTTCGACGTTGGTCGGATCTTCCTGAACGTCACCGTCACCGATGCTGGCTATGCTGTCGACTACAAGCTCGAGCAAAAAGGCGTGATGCGGTGGTTCTCTGATGGAGAAGCGACCGCCAATGCCTCCGGCTTGTTTGGCGACAAGGCCAAGATCGTCAGCAGCTACTATTACAACTTTGACTATGATGGCGATGACGATTTTCAGCGTACTGAGCTTTACCGCGATACGAACAATGATCGCTTGAGACTTTGGTCACTTCCTTCCTACCGGTTCCGTCAGCCTGTATCGGTCGAGCAAGCCCGCGGCGCTGTGGATCCTCTCGGCGCCCTCGTCGCGGTTGCCTTCACACCGGTTCCTGCGGGCGTGGATCCCTGCAATCGCCGTATCCCGGTACTTGATGGACGCCGCCGTTTTGACCTGGTGACCCAGCCAGCGGGTGGGGAGCAGCGCGTGCCCTCCTCAGGAAAAGACCGATTTAAGGGCAAAGCTCTTCGATGCCGGCTGCTCCAAGAGAAGGTTGCTGGGTACAAAGAGAAAAACCGCGGCGACATTGAGGGCGATATCTGGGTCTATCTCGAAGAGGTTCCCGATCAGCTCAAGACGGAGACGCTTGCTTACGTCCCCGTCTCGATTGTCGGCCGTGTCGGGATCATCGGCGCGTCGCTGCAAGCCAAACGGCCTAAGCTGATTGCCGCGGACGGATCGGTGACCAAGCTCTACTAAGAACAGCACTCACGCCGACGTGAACATTAGGCACTGAGGTTCCTGATTTACAGGCAACACTTTTGTTGCATAATGCCGCGATGGGTGTTCCGTTTGATGCACATCTCAGCCAACTCTTCCGCGCGCTTGGCGACGACACGCGGCTGATCATTCTCGATCAGCTCAGAAAACGGAACAATCAGAGCCTGTTTGAGCTCTGCTCGCGCTTGATCGAGGAATACGATGTGACCCTCAGCAGACAAGCCATCACAAGGCATCTCAACACGCTTGAGCAAGCAGGCCTCATCCGCACCAGCTGGCATGGGCGGACAAAAGTTCATTCACTGACGGCTGGTTCGTTCAAGGACACCATCAATCCTTGGCTCGAGCCCTTTTATGAGGACGACACGGCATGAAAATGTACATCAAGAGCATCATGGTCGACGACCAAGCAAAAGCCTTTGATTTTTATACGAAGACTCTCGGCTTCGTGGTCAAACATGATATTCCGATTGGGGAGCATCGCTGGATCACCTTGGTGTCGTCAGAAGAACCAGACGGTGTCGAACTCGCGCTGGAACCCAATGAGTACCCGGCGGCACGCACCTTTCAAGAAGCTCTCACGGCGGACGGTATTCCGTGGACTGCTTTTAGCGTCGAAGACATCGAGGCAGAGGTCAAAAGGCTGGAGGCTTTAGGCGTCAAGTTCACCCAGCCGCCCATGAAAGCTGGCGAAGCCACCATGGCCGTCTTCGATGATACGTGCGGGAATCTCATTCAGCTCATCGAGCTGCACTAAGACGTGCAGCTCGTCAGCGGAGCGGGACTTTAGCGGCCCAGACGGGCTGATTGTGAGCCTGTGAGGTCGCCTTGGAGTGCAAGCTCTGGGTCCTGCGGCTGCAAGTTCTTCCGCAGCTGGAAATGAAGCTGTGGACTGGAGACAGAACCCGTCCGACCAACCTTCGCGACGACCTGGCCCTGACGGACGAAGTCACCTTTCCGCACCAAGATTGCATCGGTGTGCGCGTAAGCTGACACCCAGCCGCCGTCATGGCGGATCAGAAGAAGATTTCCATAGCCGTCGAGTTCAGAGCCGCGATAGACAACTTCACCATCGGCTGTCGCACGAACCGGTGAGCCCATGGGCGCAGCGATATTGATCCCATCGCTCCGCACACCATCCACTTGATCACCAAAACCAGTGGTCAGGCTACCACGGAGCGGCCAAGCAAAGCGGCTGCGGCTATCGACATCGGCAGGCGTCGGCGGAAGCACCGTCTCTTCGATCATCTTCGCTTCAAGAGTCCGCTGCTCTTGGGTCGTGGTGGTCGAAGAAGAAGCAAAACCGCCGCCCGAGCCAACGCCTGGAATGCCAACCCGTTGGCCTACGGACAAGGTGTAAGGCGTCACCATATTGTTGACTGCTGCGATATCCTGCACCGACACGCCATAGCGTCGTGAGAGGCTGTAAAGCGTATCACCAGGCTGCACCAAGTGCGTCGCACTCGAACCATAATTTCGCGTGGCCTGCGGAGCGTTTCGAGGTGTCGGAACGGGCGGTACAGCGACCTCACCAAAACGCGCTTGTTCCGCTGCGACTTGGCTGGTGCCGCCCATGGGAATGATGATCCCCTGCCCGATTGTGAGAGAATAAGGCGCGGTGAGCTGGTTCTTCGCAATCACTGCTGCGGGCGACACAGAATAAATCCGGCCGATCGCATAGATCGTTTCTCCAGCCTGAACTGTGTGGAGCAGCTCGCCTGTCGGTGCAGGCGCGTCGTTGCTTTGATAGCTCAAGTATTGCGGCGAGCCGACCGGCGTATGCCCTGGATCCGTGCCATAGCGCACCGTCGGTGTCTCTTCCTGTGCTGCGGCGCCGCTCATCAGGGCTGCCAAGCTGGCCAGGGTTGTTCTTGCTGCAATGTGATGGCGATTACGCACGAAAGGCATCGTCGGCTCCGCTCGTCATTGTGTTCCACTCTAGGACAGGCCTGCGCCGTTCTCCGTTAAGAAACAGCTAACCTCGCCTAACGCGATCATGCCCCTTTCCGTGAGGGAAAAAGCCGGGCAAAGCGCCACATATTCATGACACTTCCCACAAAAAAAGATCTCATCGCGTATATCGAACGCGAAAATGCCGTTCGGAAACAGCCCGTTGACCGTCGCGAGATTGCGCGCGCCTTCGGCATCCGTGGCCCCGCCCGCGCGGACTTACGCGCCCTTTTGAAGGAGCTCGAGGCCGAGGGCAGCATTAACCTTGATGGCAAAAAGGCGAAAAGACCGGGGCAGTTGCCGCCTGTCACCATTCTCGACGTGGTCGGCACGGACAGCGAGGGCGACCTTCTTTGCTCTCTGCCCAAGGTCGATACGGAGCAGCGGGCGATCCTGCCCTCGGCCCAAGCTATGACGTCCAAACCGCCCATTGGTGTCGGGGACCGCTTTCTTGGCAGGCTGTCGGAGAGTGGCGGCGAGCTGCGGGCGAAGGTCATCAAAGCCTTTGGCAAGAGCTCATCGCGCATGCTCGGGGTCTTCCAAGCGGATCGCCAAGGCGGGCGGGTGGAGCCTGTCAGCCGCAAGGTCAAGAACGCGCTTCTTGTCGCTCGCAGTGATACCATGGACGCCGAAACAGGCGATCTCGTCTGGGCGGAAGCAAAACCGCAGAAGGGCTATGGCCCGCCGCGCGGCCGAGTGACCGAACGGCTTGGTTCGGTCGACGATGCAGCCAACCTCTCGCTGATCGCGCTGGCCGAGCACGATATCCGGCTCGATTTCCCCGATCGTGTGATCCGTGAAGCTCAGGCCTTGGATGTCGCAGCCGATCCGCACCACATCGATCTGCGCGCTACCCCGCTGGTGACGATCGACCCGGCCGAAGCGCGCGACCATGACGATGCCGTCTTTGCCGAAGAGCATGACGATGGCTTCCGGCTTTTGGTCGCCATTGCTGACGTCAGCTATTTCGTCCGCCCCGGGACGGCTCTCGATGCAGAAGCTGAGCGGCGCGGGAACTCCGTCTACCTCCCAGACCGGGTGGTGCCCATGCTGCCCGAACGGCTCTCGAACGATCTTTGCTCCCTACGCGAGGGCGAAGACCGCTTAGCACTGGTCTGCGAAATCGAGATCGGTAAAGGCGGCGGCAAGACATCCCACCGCTTTTTCCGGGCCGTGATCAAAAACCACAGGAACTTAGCCTATGAGCGGGCACAAGCGATCGAGGATGGAGACGAGCAAGGCCCAGACGGGGTCAAGACTCTCTTCAAGGCCTACCGTGCCCTGATGATGGCGCGCGAACGGCGCCAACCCCTCGATCTTGATATGCGCGAACGAAAGCTCGTGATGGGCGAAGACGGCATGGTTGCTGGCGTGACGAGGAAAGATCGTCTCGACGCGCACCGCCTGATCGAAGAGTTCATGGTGCTGGCCAATGTCTGCGCCGCTGAAACCCTCGAGGAGCACGAGCGGACATGCGTGTACCGCGTGCATGATCGTCCTGACCCCGAACGCCTTGATGGCCTGAGGCTCTATTTAGAAGGCCTCGGCTACACCTTGCCCAAGGGCGATGAGGTGCGCGCGTCGAACCTCAATGGTGTTCTTCAAAAGGCGCGGGAGAAGGATGAACTCGACATTATCGCTATGTCGGTGCTGCGGTCCCAAAGCCAGGCGGTCTATGACACCACCAATATCGGTCATTTTGGCCTCTCGCTTAGTCGCTATGCGCATTTCACCTCACCCATCAGGCGGTATGCGGATTTAACCGTCCACAGAGGGCTTGTCCGGGCCTTGGGTCTTGGTGCCGGGGGCGTGGACGATGCCGATGAGGTCCGCCTGCCAAAAATAGCGGAAGACATTTCAAGCTGTGAGCGTGCGGCGGTGTCTGCCGAGCGGGATACAGAAGCGCGCATGCTCGCTGCTTTCTTAGAAGAGCAAACCGGCGCTGTCTTTGAAGGCAGGATCAGCGGCGTCACCCGCGCTGGGCTTTTCATCTCCCTCAATGAGACGGGGGCTGACGGTTTTGTGCCGATGCGGTCGCTTGGCTGGGAACGGTTCGAACATGATGAAAGCAAAAAAGCGCTGATATCGGAGCACTCAGGCGCAGCTTTCACGCTTGGCCAACCGGTGCAGGTGCGCCTTCTTGAGGTCACACCACTCCAAGGCGGCTTGCGCTTTGAAATGCTGTCGAAGCCGCGCCACGCGAAAGAGCAACAGGATGACGCGCCGAAAAGCCGGCATCAAAAGGCAAAGGCAGCGGCAGCTCGGGCAACGGGCAAGAAACCGCGCAAACCCAAACCGGCCGCAACCCCAACGCGCCTTGCTCGCAGACCGCGCAAGAAGCGCTAGCAGCTAGATATTCAACCAATCAGTTGACTAAGACAGGTGTCGGATTTATACTCAACCACATGGTTGACCAAGAAACCCTCGACATCACCTTCGCAGCTCTCGCGGATCCAACACGACGAGCAATGCTCGCACGCCTGAGCGAGGGCGAGGCCACCGTCAGTGACCTCGCTAAACCCCTTTCGATGAGCCTTGCTGGCGCCTCCAAGCATATCCAGGTGCTTGAGCGGGCTGGTCTCGTCAGTCGTCGGAGGGACGGAAGGCAACATTTCTTAGCACTCGAAGCGCGGCGTCTGCGCAAAGCCCATGCCTGGCTTCAGCACTATGCCGCCTTCTGGACCCAAGCTCTCGACGCTCTTGAAGACGCACTCAAGGAGGACACCCATGACTGATGTTCAGCTCTATGACGATCACCTGACGATCGAACGCAATCTGCCGGCGCCGCCAGAAAAGGTTTGGGAGTATCTTGTGAACCCGGAGCTTCGGCAAAAGTGGTTTTGTGCCGGCGCTACAGACTCATCGGTCGGCGGCACAATGCTGATGGATTTTGATCATTCCAGACTGTCAACACAAACGCCCAAAGGGCTTACCGACTGCGGTGATCCTGTAGTCATGAAAGGAACACTGACAGCCTTTGACCCGCCTCATCGCCTGGCCTTTATCTGGCATGAGAGCGAAGGCGGCGATACGCATGTCACGATCACGCTCACTGCAAGAGACAAGGGCACGACCCTCCATCTCGTCCATGATCGACTCACGGATCTTGAGGACAAATGGGGCGTGTCTGCTGGCTGGCACGCGCACCTCGACCTGCTGCTCGATAACATCGCAGGCGACACTGTACGCGACTTTTGGGGGCACTACGCCCCCCTTGAAGCCATGTATAAAGAGCGTTTGGGCGGTTAAGCCGCCACGCGCTCTTTTCGCATCAACTGCACGAATTGGTCAAAGACTGGGAAGCTGTCTTCAGGGCCAGGACTTGCCTCCGGGTGGTGCTGGACTGCCATGGCCGGGGCGTTCTTCACCTTGATGCCGGCATTGGTGCCATCAAAAAGCGACGTGTAGGTCGCCTCAACGCCGTCAGGCAGTGTCGTCTCATCGACCGCGAAACCATGGTTCATGGAGACGATCTCGACCTTACCCGTCGCATGCT
This sequence comes from uncultured Parvularcula sp., assembly GCA_963922235.1. Lineage (GTDB taxonomy): Bacteria > Pseudomonadota > Alphaproteobacteria > Caulobacterales > Parvularculaceae > Parvularcula. Next base: position 18,944 of record CAWUIJ010000030.1, read on the forward strand.
CTTTGACCGGATGGTTCGCGCCGTGGTGGCCCTGCTCCATCTTCATGGTCTTTGCACCAAGCGCCAAAGCCATCATCTGGTGGCCAAGGCAAATCCCAAACGTTGGCACCTTTGCGTCCACAAGTTGCCGGATGACAGGGGCCGCGTATTCGCCCGTGGCTGCTGGATCGCCTGGGCCGTTGCTTAAGACAACACCATCAGGATTGAGTGCCATAATCTCATCAAAGCTTGTGCGTGCGGGGACAGCGGTGACGCGGCAACCAGCAAGGGTCAGGCGTTGGATAATGTTCCGTTTGACGCCGTAATCGATCAGCACACAGTGGGGTGCATCACCACCGGAGCCCGACGCCACGAACTTCATGGGTTTGTCCGTGGTCACCTCTTTAGCAAGATCCAAACCGACGAGTCCTGACCACGCTTTCGCTTTTTCCGTGAGCGTCTCGATATCAAACTGGCCATTCGGATTGTGCGCAATGACGCCCTTCGGCATCCCCTCTTCGCGGATCCGCACAGTCAGCGCGCGGGTGTCGATGCCTGACAGAGCAATGATGCCCCGGCGGCGCAGCCACGCTTCAAAATCAAGCCGCGAGCGGTGGTTGGACGGGCTCGTCGCTGGCGCCCGAACAATGCATCCCCGAGCAGCGATCGCCGCGTTGGAGGCTGCGTTCTCGATGTCGTCATCGTTCACGCCCACATTTCCAATATGCGGGAACGTGAAGGTGACGATCTGGGCCGCGTAGGACGGATCCGTCAGGATCTCCTGATAGCCCGTCATGGCGGTGTTGAAACAAATCTCTCCGACCGCTTGGCCGACGGCGCCAAACCCTTGGCCCTCAAAGACAGTCCCATCCTCCAAAACCAAAAGACCGGTCGGACGACGGGGGCTCAACTCTTGACTTAATCTCAGTGGCACATCATCTCCCGCGGCGCCCTCGATCACAGACGTGAGAGGGCGGCCTTTCTCAGCGCAAACGATCGTGGGTGTAATCAGATCCGCGAAGAGCGCAAGAGGCAAAGAGTCAAAGGCCGCGCGCTTCAGCAGCTGCGCGGCTCAAGAGGATAAGAATGACCGACGAGCACGGGCAACTGGCGAAGCAAATCGTGGCGGATATGAAGGCCGCGATGAAGGACCGCGACGACAAGCTCCGGCTGGCGACGCTGCGGTTGATGCAGGCCGCCATTCAGGACCGCGACATTCAAGCGCGATCAGAAGATCGTTGCTGTGGCCTTTCGAATGATGAAGTCGAAACGGTGCTGACCAAAATGGTCAAGCAGCGCGAGGAAAGCGCCAAGACCTACGAAGATGCCGGCCGAATCGAATTGGCGGAGCAAGAACGCGCCGAGATCGAGATCATCCGCGCTTATCTTCCAGAGCAAATGAGCGCCGATGAAATTGCGGCCGCAGTCGACGGCGTGATCGCCGACGTGGGCGCAGAAGGTCTCAAGGATATGGGCAAATGCATGGGCGCACTGAAAGCCGCTTATGCAGGTCGCATGGACTTCTCCGCGGCCAACAAAGTCGTGAAAGAGCGCCTGGCTTAAGCCGCGGCCTGGCGCTTCCGACGCTTAGCGAAAAATGCAAGGCCAGCTGGGAAGAGCAGGATCGCACCCGGCACCGGAACTTCACCGACCTGGTCGTTTAGGTCCGTTTGCGGAACAACAATGCCGCCTGGACCAGACAGACCCGGGAACACGACCTGCGGAAGCGCACCGATCGGTGCGATGGCAACGGGGTCCACAAGCGGATCCACCATAGCCGTTTGAAGTGGCGTGGTGGGCAAGCCTGAGAAGGTGCCATCAGCTGAACCACCAAGGCTGGTTGGGACGAGCTGGACGACCTCGGTTTCTGGACCACCCATGCCGGTCCATTCCGATGGATCATCGCCCGGGTCAAAATCGCTGCCTTTGCCGTAGAGGGTCGCATCCACAATGCGCTGGTAAAGACCCTCTTCCTGTCCCTCATAGAACTCACGAACCTGCGCTTCAGAGCGCTCGCGGAACTCATCAATGCTTTCCGTCGGAGCGGCGTCGATCGTAATGCGTTCCGGGTCGAGGGTACCATAGTTCTCGTCGGCAGTGGCTTGACGCACTTGGGCCTGGTTCACGTCTCGCTCGGTCGTTTCGAGTTCGTCGCCCACCACCATGGCGCCAAACAGGGCCAAGCCGCCGACTGTGGTCAGCAGCAGGAGCAGCAGAACAATAACCAGGTTGCGAAGAGCCTTTGGCCCCTTCGCGTCGAAGCCGTTCTGAACAGTTTGAGGATCCTCAATCGCCACGATCGATATTAACCTTTGATTGCACTGCCGGGGACAGCTTCACCGGCAAAAAGTGCAAGTTTGTGGCCATAGCACAAAATTGCGGAATTGTTCACTGTTTCGTGTAGCGCGGGTGGTCCGATAGCAGTACGATTTGCGCGTGAGTCGATTTCCGCCCTCCTTTCTTGACGATATTCGCTCCCGTTTGCGGGCCTCTGACATCATTGGGCGACACGTCCAGCTCAAGAAAGCTGGTCGTGAATTCAGAGGGTTAAGCCCATTCAACAAGGAGCGAACGCCTAGCTTTTACGTCAACGACGAGAAGGCGATGTTCTTCGATTTTTCTGCGGGGCAGTCGGGAGACATCTTTAAATTTTTAATGCTCACACAAAACAAATCCTTCCCCGAGGCGGTGGAGGAATTGGCGGGTTTGGCAGGTCTCGAAATACCCCAATCGACCCCCGAAGAGAGTAAACGTCTGTCCGAGCGCGAAACACTTCTTAACCTTCTCCAGGACGCCGCCCGTTTCTTTTCAGCACAACTGAGAGGCGAAGATGGATTGGCCGCTCGCCAATACCTTTTGAAGCGAGGCGTGAGTGTGGAGAGCCTCAAGCGTTTCGGACTCGGCTACGCGCCCAATGGCAGAGACACGCTGAAGCGGTTCTTCCTTGGCCGAGGCGTCAGCGAAGAGATGATGGTTCGCGTCGGTCTCTTGATTGAGCCTGATGGCGGCAGAGCTCGCTATGACCGCTTCCGTGATCGCGTGATGTTTCCGATCACCGATGCGCGCGGAAGGGTCATCGCCTTTGGCGGACGAGCGTTATCGAAAGACGTCCAGGCGAAGTACCTCAACTCCCCCGAGACTGAGGTGTTTCACAAGGGCCGCATCCTCTACAATTTTTGCCGGGCCCGGGAGCTCCTGAAGGGCGATGCGCCGCTTCTGATCTGCGAAGGCTATATGGACGCGCTCGCACTCGATGCGGCTGGGTATCCTGCAGTCGCGCCGTTGGGCACAGCGCTCACGGAAGACCAGCTGGCCCTTCTTTGGCGCGTCGAGCGGGCCCCCACCCTTTGCTTTGACGGCGACCGCGCAGGCCGCGCCGCGGCGGAGCGCGCGCTTGATCGGGCTTTGCCAAAGCTTTCGGCAAAGCAGTCCTTGCGCTTTGCGTTTCTGCCCGAAGGCGAAGACCCTGATGATCTTCTAAAGCGCGGCGGCAAGCAGGCCATGGACGCTGTCCTGGCCGCGCGGACCGACCCCGAAACCACCATGTGGCGGCTCGCGTCAGAACGTCACGGCACTGGTTCGGCAGAACAGCTCGCAGCGTTCGAAACCGAGCTCAAAGAGCGCTCACAGCAGATCGCTGATCCCGCCCTCAGAGGCCACCTTCAAGCCGCGTTCAAAGACCGGTTCTACAAGCTTCGCGGTGATCTCTTTGCCGCCAACAAGCAACAGCGCGGCCGCGGTCCGACCCGCAAAGGCCCTGCCCGCCTCTCTGACGCGCTGCGTGATCGCCTTGGTCAAGGCATCGCCGCGGGCCGGCAGGGTGCCGTTCGTGAAGCCCAGCTGGTGATCGGCCTGATCCACCATCCGAAGCTTTTTCATCAATTTGAAACCGATATCCTGGCGCTATCACTGGACGAGCCCAAGCTGGCGCAACTTTGGAGCCGTGTTATCGACGCGATCGTTGCAGACCCTGCCCTTGACAGCGTGGGCCTTCGTTCTCAGTTGACGGGTTGGTCAGAAGCGGAAATGACCTACCAGCGATGGTCTGAGGACCCCCTGGTCAAGGTCGTACGGTTCACACGACAAGATGCGAGCGATGAGGAAGCGGCCGCCGGATGGCGCGACGCTTATCTTATTAATCGCAAGCTCAAAGTTTTGAATGCTGAGGTCACAGAGGCAGGGGCAGATGTTCTCTCTGAGCTCGGGCAAAAAAATTGGTTGGATTCGGTGCGCCACAGCCTCGCGGCGCGCCTCGATGATGAAGCTTCCGAGGGTGGCACCGCCGACTAACGGCCCCTCCTCTGCGTTGTGAGAAAAGGCTCTATGAGCAAGACATCCCAAGTTGTTCGCGAAGAAAGCTCGGATAACCCCGTTCTCGACATGAACTTGGCCTCGGTCAAAAAGATGATCGAGGAAGCCAAGAAGAAGGGTTACGTCACCTACGATCAGCTGAATGCTGTTCTGCCTGAGGATGAATATTCCTCGGAGCAAATTGAAGACATCATGTCGAAGCTCTCCGACATGGGCATCAATGTCACCGAGAACGAAGAGCCTGACGAAGAAGACAAAGACGGCGCCAAGGCGACGGGCTCATCGGTCGCTAAGAAAGAGACCGCGGCGACGGTCACCACCAACACCAAAGCCGACAACGACCGAACCGACGACCCGGTTCGGATGTACCTGCGCGAAATGGGTGCGGTGGAGCTCCTCTCTCGTGAAGGCGAGATCGCGATTGCAAAGCGGATCGAGGCTGGCCGCGAGTCGATGATCCGTGCACTGTGTGAAAGCTCGCTGACCTTCGAAGCTATCACGGTTTGGCGCGAAGAGCTCGAAGAAGGCCGGGTCCTCCTGCGCGATATCATCGACCTGGATGCGACCTATACAGGCGGCCCCGAAAGCCGCCCAGACATGACCCGACCTGAGGTCGCTGAACAGGTTCAGAAAGAACAAGAAGCCCGCGCCGCCGAAACGGGCGAGGACGAAGACGAGTTTGATGAGGGCGACCTATCGCTCTCTGCCAAGGAAGCCGAGCTCCGCGAAGGCGTGATGCAAACCTTCCAGGACATTGCCGAGGATTTCAAAAAGCTCCGTAGACTGCAAGATATTCAGATCGAGCAGCAATTGCAGGGTGAAGACCTCTCCGAAAGCCAGCAGAAACGCCTGCGCAAGCTGCAGCGCGATATTGTTGAGCGCGTTCGTTCGGTTCGCCTGCACAACCACCGGATCGAAGCACTGGTTGAGCAGCTTTATGCTATCAACCGTGCACTGATGGCTCTCGAAGGCAAGCTTGTGCGTCTGGCCGATAGCTACGGTGTGAACCGTCAGGAGTTTTTGGGGACCTATCTCGGCTTCGAATTGGACCCAGAATGGCTCCCCCGCGTGTCCGCACTCGATGGACGCGGCTGGCAGAATTTCACCACCAAAGGCCAAGACCAAATCGTTGCTATCCGTGATGAGATCGGTCAGCTCGCGCAAGAGACCGGCCTCACCGTCAACGACTTCCGCCGCATTGTGCAGACGGTGCAAAAAGGTGAGCGCGAAGCTCGCATCGCCAAGAAGGAAATGGTGGAGGCCAACCTTCGCCTGGTGATCAGTATCGCGAAGAAATACACCAATCGCGGGCTTCAGTTCCTCGACCTCATTCAAGAAGGCAATATCGGCCTCATGAAAGCGGTCGATAAGTTCGAATATCGCCGCGGCTACAAGTTCTCGACCTACGCGACCTGGTGGATCCGCCAGGCGATCACCCGTTCGATCGCTGACCAAGCACGGACGATCCGTATTCCGGTGCACATGATCGAGACCATCAACAAGATCGTCCGGACATCACGCCAAATTCTCAACGAGATCGGCCGGGAGCCGACGCCGGAGGAGCTCGCTGCGAAGCTTTCGATGCCACTCGAGAAAGTTCGTAAGGTGATGAAAATCGCCAAAGAGCCGATCTCTCTCGAAACGCCGATCGGCGACGAGGAAGACAGCCATCTTGGTGACTTCATCGAAGACAAGAACGCGATCTTGCCGATTGACGCAGCGATCCAGTCGAACCTCCGCGAGACCACCACACGGGTTCTCGCCTCACTGACGCCGCGCGAGGAGCGTGTCCTCCGTATGCGGTTCGGTATCGGTATGAACACCGACCACACCCTCGAAGAGGTTGGTCAACAGTTCTCGGTGACCCGCGAGCGGATCAGGCAGATCGAAGCCAAAGCGCTCCGTAAACTGAAACATCCAAGCCGCTCACGAAAGCTACGCAGCTTCCTCGACAACTAAGTGTAAAGCCCGCTTCGGCGGGCTTTTTCTTACCCCCACTGCTGAAACCTTGATGCACGGCTTGTGAGAAGACGCCTCTAAACGTTAGAGTGACACACTCTAGGAGAAGTGCGTGCTTTCACTGATGCATCGCGCGAGACGGAGGGATCTATGACACCGGAAACAGTTTTCTCACTCGCAGGCACAGTGGTGCTTCCTGCCTGGCTGGCACTGATGATCGTGCCGCTTGTTTTGCCGCGCTGGAAGGGTCCGCAAGCGCTTGCTTTTGGAGTGG
>CAWUIJ010000031.1:0-23612 GCA_963922235.1 uncultured Parvularcula sp.
GCTTCTTGGTTTATCTGATCCGAGCCCTGAAAAGGACGTGGTGGATCTGGGGCGCCGTGGGCGGAGCGGCTGCCGTCGCTGTTCTCATCGCGGCGTCACCTGTTTTCATCGAGCCTCTGTTCAACGAATACACACCGATGGAGGAGGGGCCGCTGAAGACGGACATCCTTTTGATGGCGGAGGCGGCGGGCGTCCCGGCGGACAATGTCCTCGTCTATGACCGCTCGTCCCAGACCAACACCATCAGCGCCAATGTGGCGGGCCTTTTCGGCACCACCCGGATCGCCCTGGCCGACACGCTCCTCAATGATGCGACGCCCGAAGAGGTGCGCGCCGTGATGGCCCATGAGATAGGGCACTACGTCCTGGGACATGTGGGGGCCATTATTCTGGTCCTCGCGCTTTTGATCGCCGGTGCCTTCGTCTTTGCGCAGGTGACCTTCCGGGGTGTGCAAGCGGCCCTGGGCGAGACCTGGGGCATCCGCGATATCGGCGATGTGGCAGGCATTCCTTTGCTCTTCACGCTGATTGGTGTCTTCTTCACGCTGGCAACGCCGATCACCAACACGCTGATCAGGACCAACGAGACCCAGGCTGATGTCTTTGGTCTGGCATTGGCGCGCGAGCCCGATGGTTTTGCTGCGGTCTCGATGAAGCTCAGCGCCTATCGGAAATTAGATCCTGGCCCCGTCGAGCGCTTCATCTTTCACGATCACCCCACCGGACGCGATCGCGTGGAGATGGCCATGCGCTTTAAAGAGGCCCAGCTTGCCGCTGGCGCCCAAGACATCGATCCTAGCAATGCTCCGCTCACCGATGAAGTGCGCCGCTACCTCGCGGAAAGAGAAGCGGGCAGCAACTAAAGCCCTTCGAGGCCAAAGAGAGCCAGCGTCGCATCATCCACGCGGCGCGGGCGGCCCGTGGCCCGATCGAGCAAGACCCATTGGGTGACCGCCGAGATCGCAGGCCGCTTGGCGCCCGGTTTTCTGATATCTGTGTGGCGCGCAAAACGCGCTCCAGCGCGCGCGCCGAGCCACGTGCGGACTTCGACCTCTTCGCCTTCAAAGACCTGGTCCGTGTAGTCGATCTCATGGCGGCTGCAGACCCATATCTGCGCCTCGTGCACCTCAGGCGACGCAATGGCGAACCAGTGCGCGACCGCTGCGTCTTGAACCCACCGGACATAGACCGCGTTGTTCACGTGCCCGAGATCGTCGATGTCCGACGGCTCCGCTCGCCTCGTGGACAGAACAGCGGTCTCAAAGCTTTGAGCGCCTAAGAAGCGAGGGTCGGGTGTCGTCATGCCAAGCGGCTCCGTGCCTTGCCGCTGATCGCGGCGGTTTCGGGGTGTGTGCCATCCCTGCCACGGTCACCGCAAGGTGAGGCCTTTTTGCAACTGAGAGCCGTTCGCATTTTTGTTGACACTCATTCTCAATATGAACAAGACGCCATCAGCTTTCTTCTGGGACCCCATTCATGTTGCCTATTCTTCTTTCTGCCAGCACCATCGCCCTTGCCGCGAATGCTGTCGAACCGCTTGCCAGCAATGCCGCTGTTGATGTCATTGTTGTCCCTGGTAATTATCTTTATAATGATCAAGTCAACGCGTTGAAGACACCAACGCCGATCATCGATGTGCCGGCCAGCCTGTCGATCATCACGGCTGAGGAGATCGCTCTTCGCGGCTTTAACAGCATCAGTGACCTGATCGAGTACACGCCCGGTGTGAACACCTCGCAAGGGGAAGGGCACCGTGATGCCGTCGTCTTCCGCGGTGTTCGCTCGACAGCAGACTTCTTCATCGACGGTGTGCGCGACGACGTGCAGTACTATCGCCCGCTCTATAATCTTGAGCAGGTCGAGATCCTCCGCGGACCGAACGCGCTGTTCTTTGGCCGTGGCGGCACTGGCGGTATTCTCAACCGCGTGACGAAGAAGGCTGAGATCGGCGAGCAATTCTCTGGCTACCAGGCATCGGTCGACAGCTTCGGTGCCTATGCCCTCCAGTTCGATACCAATGTCGACACTGGTGAGACTTCAGCCTTCCGCATCAACGCGATGTACGAGACGCTCGATAACCACCGCGACTTCTTTGATGGTGAGCGGATCGGTGTGAACCCAACGGCCAAGCTCCAGTTCTCACCGACAACGACACTTGATCTGTCTTATGAATATGTGGACCACGAACGGTTCATCGATCGCGGTATCCCAACGGGCGCCAATGGCGAGCCGGTGGAGGCATTCGACGAGATCGTTTTTGGTGATCCAGAGCTCAATGAAACGGAACTAACTGCGCACCTTTTCCGTGCAGCGCTTCAGCATCAATTCAACGATAGCCTGAAGGGTCGGGCCACGGCTTTCTACGGTGATTACGACAAGCTCTATCAGAACTTCTACGCTTCGAGTTATAATGAAGCGGTTGATCCGAACACGGTTGGTCTTGATGGTTATGTCGATACGACAGACCGCCAAAATCTGATCTTGTCCGCTGATCTTATCGGTGAGTTTGAGACGGGCAAGGTGGGTCATACGATCGTCACTGGGGTTGAGTACATTGATACGTCCAATGATAATGATCGTATCAACCCGATTTGGTCGGACTCCCAGGATGACGTGGAGTTCTTCGCGGTTCAGCGTCCCCTCGATATTCGGGGCGGTGTTGGCGTTGCAGCCAATGGCAACGCGACGGTCGTCGATCTTTCGACCGATGTGAACGATGACACTGAAGCCGATGTTGAAGTCTATTCGTTCTACATCCAGGACGAGGTGGAGATCTCCGACAAACTCGATCTTGTTCTTGGTGTTCGCTACGACAGCTTTGAGATTGACGTGAACAACATCGCGTCGCCGGCGTCCTCGGGTTCCAGCGACGATTCTCGTTGGTCGCCGCGCCTCGGCCTTGTGTTCAAACCGATGGAAAACATCTCCGTCTACACCAGTTACAGCGAGAGTTTCCTCCCGCGCAGTGGCGAGCAGTTCGCGAACATCAACAGCGACAATGCGCTCGATGCCAACACCTATGCGAACCTCGAAGCGGGCGTGAAGTGGGATATTCTCCCAACACTGAGCTTCACCGCAGCTGTGTTCGAGATCGAAGAGGAGTCGCCGCAAACGGCCGACGATGATCCTGAGACGCTGGATATCATCGAGTCGGAGATCCAAGGTTTCGAGCTTCAGCTTCAGGGTGCCTTGACGGACCGTTGGTATGTCACCGCAGGCTACAGCTATCTCGACGGCAACCAAGTCAATGACGATGGGTCCGAGGGCCTTCGCCGCCGGGAGCTGCCTGAGAACATGTTCTCGCTTTGGAACTCGTTCCAAGTCACGCCAGAGTTCGGCCTTGGCATTGGCTTGACGTACCAGGACGAAAGCTTCATCACCAATGGCCCTGTGAACGGGGTGCGTCCTGTAATCCCTGCTTACACCCGCGTTGATGCGGCGGCCTATTATGACCTGACGGACGATCTTCGTTTGCAGGTGAACATCGAAAACCTGACGGACACGACCTATTTCCCGAATGCCCACAGCGCGCACCAGGCCACCGTTGGCGCGCCGCTGAATGCCCGGTTCACGGTCAGCGGTCGGTTCTAGCAGCCTCTGGAGAGGCTCCCCTTGATGGTTGTGACAAGACGGCGAGCCCCATCGGCTCGCCGATGTTCCTTCCGCCACATGGGTTGAACCCCCGATCCAACGGGAGCAGAGGGGACCTTTCTGCAACATAGGAGGACCCCATGGCAGACGGACAAGCCGGCACGAACGAGTACCCAACCAATGATCTTTGGGTGGCGCGCCGTGATCAGGCGTGCCCTTCGGGTCTTCCATCAAAATCAGGGATTTATGCTGCGAAAGCGCAAGGCGCTGAGCTTTGGGACGTCGAGGGCAAGCGTTATATCGACTTCATCGCTGGGATTGGCGTGCTCAATGTGGGGCACAATCACCCTAAGGTGATGGAAGCCGCGAAGGCGCAGATCGATAAGGTCGTCCACACCTGCTTCGGTGTCGCCCAGTATGAGCCCTATGTGGAGCTGGCCGAACGGCTGAACGGTCTTGTTGGTCAGGTTTCCGGCCAGACCGGCGGTAGCGCTTACAAAACCATGTTCATGAACACGGGTTCCGAAGCGACGGAGCAGGTCTGCAAATTCGCTCGCCGGATCACAGGACGCCCAGGCCTGATTTCCTTCGAGGGCGCTTTTCACGGGCGCACGCTGCTTGCGACGGCGCTGACGGGTAAGGCTGTTCCGTATAAGGTCGGTTTCGGGCCGCTGCCTTCGGATGTCTATCACGCTCCGTATCCGAACGAGTATAAGGGCATGTCGGCAGAAGGTGCGCTGAACTGCTTGCGCCACATCCTTGAGACCTCTGTCTCGCCTGACAACGTGGCGGGCATTGTGATCGAGCCTGTGCAGGGTGAGGGCGGCTTCATCCCTGCGCCGGTCGAGTTCCTCAAAGGCCTTCGCCAGCTTTGCGACGAGCACGGCATTCTCTTCATTGCGGATGAAGTGCAGACGGGCTTCGCACGGACAGGCAAGATGTTCGCGATTGAGCATGCAGGGATCGAGCCTGACTTCCTGATCTGCGCCAAATCCATTGCGGGCGGTTTCCCGCTTTCTGCTGTGGTCGGTAAGGCGGAGCTCTTCGATAAGATTGCGCCGGGCGGCATGGGCTCGACCTATGGCGGCAACCCGGTGGCTTGCGCCGCTGCGCTCGCTGTCCTCGACGTGATCGAGGAAGAGGGATTGATTGAGCGCGCTGAGCAGATTGGAGCCAAGGTCGAGGCGGCGTGGACCGAGCTCGCCCAGGACGTGGGCAAAGGCACCTTCGGTGATGTCCGCCGCGTTGGTGCAATGGCTGCGGTCGAAATGGTCCAGGACGGTGATCCGAACAAGCCGAACGGTGAAGCGGCTGCTGCGATCCAGAAACGGGCGCGAGACCTTGGCCTGATCACCCTGACGGCTGGTCGCAAAGCCCAGGTCATTCGGACCCACGTGCCGCTCGTGACCCCCGACGCACTCATCGACGAAGGCCTCGCGATCTTTGCTCAAGCGACCAAAGACGTTCTCTCTTAAAGGGGACAAATCAGAGGGTTCTGGCTTCCGCGGGGAAACCGGCGCATACTCGTCCTCGTGAGTTGGGGACGAGTTTGGCCATGGCCAGCGACACGATGACAAGAGATAGCTCGGTGGCTTGCCTGGCCTGCGGAACGCGGATCGTGGGCCCTTACTGCTATTATTGTGGCCAGAAGAACGATGATTGCCGCCGTTCCATCATCGCACTGGCTGCGGAAACCGTCACGGATGCGGCGGCCTTGGATGGGCGCTTTGTCCGGACAGCGCGGCAGACCCTGACGCGCCCGGGCACCCATGTCAGGCAATATGCCGATGGCCGGCGGTCACCTTTCACGCCGCCGATCCGGTACTTTCTTCTGGTCACCTTTTTGTTCTTCACCACCTTGTGGTTGACCGATCGGCACCTCGTGGTGTTGCAACCGATCATCACCGATGTGGAGGAAGCGGTCGAGCTTCCGGAGGTCGTGGAGGAGCTCGCTGATATTGATGCGGTGGCCGCTGCGCTTGATGAGCTTGATGCCGTCAGTGCTCGGCCGCAGCTGACGTTTCATGGCGGCTTTCTGATGAATGCTAAGGACGTGTCTTACACGGATGAACAGATGGCTTGGCTTGAGGATAGCCTCGACTTCGATTCAGAGATCATCGTGAATGGTCGTCGCCTGACCGGTGATCGCTTTATGTCTGCCGTGATCAACACGGCGCAAAACCCGTCTGCTTTCAACAATGCATTGAACGGATGGATCCCGAGGCTGATGATCCTCTTCATCCCGTTCATGGCGCTTCTTGCGACGGTCTTCATTCGCGGACGCGATGCCTTGGTCTACGACCATCTGCTTCTCGCCATCCAGACTCACGCCTTCGCGTTCTTGGTCCTCACGCTTTCATTGTGGACGAGCTGGATCTTGCCGCCGGAAGTCGCGCCGACGGCGTTCTTCCTGGGTGTGCCTCTCTACTATCTTATGGGGCTGCGCGGAGCGTTTCGAAGGAGCTGGCGCAAGTCGATCGCCGCAACCTTTTTCGTGACCTTTGTCTATAGCATCTTCTTCACCGCAGCTTTGCTGGCGGCCGGAGTCGCGTCCTTCGTGGAGATCGTGTAGCGGGGGCGCATGTTTGATGTGCCTGCCCCCACACTGCCCACCACCTCTGGCGAGCTCTTTCCGGTTCGCCGCATCTTTTGCATCGGTAAGAACTACGCCGACCACGTTGCGGAGATGGGCGGCGATCCTAAAGCCACCGAGCCTGTCTTCTTCACCAAGCCTGCGGATGCTGCATGTTCAGCTGCATCGATCCCGTTTCCTCTTGCAACGGAGGACCTCCACTATGAAGGGGAGTTGGTCGTTGCGCTGAAGGCAGGCGGCGTTGAGCTCGACCCGGCTGCCTGTGCGCAGCTGATCTACGGCTATGCCTGCGGCTGTGATCTCACGCGCCGCGATCTCCAGGCCGTCGCGAAAGAGCGCAAAGCGCCATGGGACCTTGCCAAAGCCCTCGACAATGGCGCGATGATCGGCCCGATCGAACAGCGAGAAGGCGTTGTCCTCGACAAAGGACCAGTCCAGCTGTCCGTCAACGGAGAGCTGCGTCAGGACGGGGACCTTGCCCAAATGGTGTGGTCGATCCCGGCGATGATCGCCAAGCTCTCGCACTATTTCGAACTGAAGGCGGGTGATCTTGTCTTCACGGGCACACCCTCAGGCGTCGGCGCTCTTCAGCGCGGGGACAGTGTGGAGGTCGCGATCGCAGACCTCCCACCTCTGACATTTGGACTGACCGCATGACCAAAGACGAGATCTACGTTCAGACAGCGAAGGAAATCGCTGCGGTCCTTGAGGGCGAGCCCAATGTCACGGCACAGATGGCCACCGTCTCCTGTCTCCTCGCCCAAGCCTTTCCGGGCAACATTTGGACCGGCTTTTACATCGTTGATCCGGACAAGCCGCAAGAGCTTGTGGTCGGACCTTATCAAGGCACGCTCGGTTGTTTGCGCATCCCCTTCGGCAAAGGTGTCTGCGGCGTGGCAGCGGCCAGCCTGACCACCCAAGTTGTCGATGATGTGCATGATTTCGAAGGGCACATTGCTTGCGATAGCCGTTCCGTCAGCGAGGTTGTCGTTCCCGTCCTGAATGCTTCTGGCGAGCTGATCGCAGTCCTCGACATCGATAGTCCCGATGCCTCGACGTTTGATGATGCCGACCGGCAGCATCTGGAAAGCATCGTTTCGTCGGTATTCGGGTGATCAAACCACGTGCTCTCCTACCAGCATAGCTACCACGCTGGTGGGCCCGCGGATGTGCATAAGCATTTGGCCTTGGCGGAGCTCCTCAAGCTCCTGACCCAAAAGGACCGCGGGATCAGCTACCTTGAGACCCATGCAGGCCGGGGGCTTTATCATCTTGATGCTGAGGAATCGCTGAAAACCGGCGAGGCAGCCGAGGGTATTGCACTGATAGATGACGGCCGAGAAGGGTCCTTTTTCGAGGCGCTGAAACCCCTCCGCGCTGCCCACGGGCCAGAGGCTTATCCAGGATCGCCCATGGTCGCGGCGAGCCTCCTGAGGCCCCAAGACCGCATCGTCTTGATGGAGAAGCATCCGCAAGAGGTGGCGGCCCTTCGCCGCGCGATGAAACGAACGCAGGCTGAGGTTCATGCCCGCGACGGCTATGAAGGCTCGCTCGCGGTGAGCCCGATGGAGCCGCGCCGCGGTCTTATCCTGATCGATCCGTCCTATGAGATCAAAACAGAGTACCGGCTGGCTGGCGAACATGTGAACCGCCTCGCGGCCCGGTGGGGTGAGGCGGCGATCGTTGTGTGGTATCCCCTCTTGAAGGCAGGCAGGCACGAGGATTTCTTTGCTGCGCTAACGGTGGAGGCGTTGCGCCACGAAGTTCTGTTTGACCTCAAGGACGGCTCAGGCATGGTAGGGTCAGGTCTTGCGCTGATCTCGGCTCCTTACGGCACGGAAGCGGCCTTGGAGCGCGTGATGGAGCAAGGCCGCGGGGTGTTGCGCAAAGCATAGGGCGTCGGTGATGAAAGTCGTAAACGGAGCTTTGGTGGCAGGGGCATTCGCGCTCTTTGGGTGTGAGCCGGAGATCCAGCTCAGCCTTCCCGCATGCGACGCACCACAAAGCTCTGAAGACGTCTTGGCCGTGATGAAAGCGCGAGAGGCCATGAACGTGGTGCCGATGTCCACAGGCGATTTGGCGAAAGAGTGGGAAACGCTCTGCGTTCGGCTGTCATCCATCGCACCCGTCGCAATGGAAACCGGTGCGTGGAGCGAGGCTGTTGGTGAAGACAGCTTCGCCGCTGGTAGTTATGCTGCGACCTGGCGAAAGATCGACGGCGTATGGGCGCTGGATGACGACCTCCGTACCATCGAAGGATGTGCCGGCAGCCTTTGTCCGTAAGCTAAGCGGATTGTTCCGTATTAACCTAAACACGCAATTAACCTAAGACGTACACCGATCGATAAGTATGGGTGTGCTATCTGAACCCCAGCAGTCCTATTTATGGAATGCGAGGGGATATCAACGTGCACTTACGAAAGCGAGTCATCGCTGGAATAGCCGCTGTCGTCGTCATCTTTGTCGGCGCATTCGCACAAGCTATGTTCTCAGAAGGCGGTGTGAGCCCGTTGTCTCGCGGATGGGATGCGATCAGCTCCGTGCTTCGGCCGCCAGCTGATAGGCGGGCATCGACACCCTCTGCTTCTCGTCGGTTTGCTGACTGGCAGACGCCTGATCATGCGCCTGTGCATCCTTTAGGGGATGCCAATTCGGCGCGGAAGGCACCTTCAAATTTGACGGCTGAGCAGCTGGATGAGCTACGTGCATCGTCCCGCGACCCGTTATCATTTGGTCTCGACGATGACGATCAAGAGGGCGAGGACAACGCAAGCGTTTTAGGAAAAATAGCCCAGCTTTCGAACGATGGTGCAAGAGACCCTTCACAACGCGGGTCACAGCGCTTCGGCCGCTCCTCTGGCGTGAACGAGCTGGGCGATCGCGTACGCGGTGCATCCAGTAATGGGGGGTCTTCCTCTTTTCATTCTGTTGCCTTTGCGGCCATGGGGGGCGGCGCCGGTGGTTCGGTTTTTGTTGATCCGACACAGGAGTTTGGCGGTGTCGTGGTTTCCAATGCTGCAGAAACAGTCGCGACACCTGTTCCGCCCGCTGCGGTTTTGTTTGTGAGCGTGTGGGCTGCGATCGTGGGCCGGAACCGCCTTCGGAGAGTTTAAACCAAGGTTAAATAGGTAATAACCAATTCCGTACACAACCGAGTAATAGAGGTGGGCTAAAAACCTTCTCAGGATTTTCGGTCGTGGCGTTGGCCAGGGAGAATTTTGATGTTGAAGGCATTCAGTACCAGCCTAGCTGCCGCAGCCTGTATGGTCGCTGCAGCGGACGCAGCTGTTTTTGTAGAGAATTTCGATAACGGAGCGCCTGTCCAAAGCTGGGATGTCTTTGATGGCTACGGTCAGTTCGTTGTCACTGATGGTGCGGGTATCGAGATTCAGCGCTCCGGTGTTGCCACCGACCCGCATAGCGGAGGTGCCGACGGTCAATATGTCGAACTGGACAGCCACGGTGCCAATTCGAACAGTTCAATAGCAGCGATCGTCGACCTCGTCTCAGGTATGACTTACGAAATGACGTTCGCTTATATGCCGCGTACGAGTAATGTGGACGATAATGGCATTGGTTTTTCTGTCGGAACGTTAGTCGGAACGCAGTTCACTACGTCGCAGTCGGTGGGCAGTGTCAACAAAACGGCGGCTGAGCAGAGCGGTTGGGATATCGTCAGTTTCGTGTTCACCGCTCTCGACGGTGATAACGCTATTCAGTTCGCTGCTCTTGGTGCTGCAAACACGCTTGGTGGCCTGATCGATACGGTCAAGGTCGAGGAGGTCGCGACACCGGTTCCCGCTGCCGGTCTGTTGCTGATCACCGGGATCGCTGCACTGCGCACGGTGCGTCAGAAAAAACGTCTGACGCTCGGCTAAGGCCTAGTCCTCGAAGTCGGGCATGCCGGGTACGGGGATGGGCACCCGTATCCAGATCGGCATATGATCGCTGACATCGTGCTCGAACTTCTTGTAGAGCGCCTTCCTCTGGGAGGCGCTCAACGCTGTGAAGGGTCGTCCGTGGACGGCCTCGGCAAAAAGCTCGACAAAATCGAACATGCCATAATTGAAGGCATCAGCGCTTTCACCGGCGCGATGCCTCCCGCCTGGCGCGGGCAGCCGCTTGTCGTGGCGGATCACAGCAATCTGATCATAGGTCTGATCTTTTCGCGCATTGGTGCGAAAGACATCACCACCGCCGTCGCGGGGGTGGGGGTCGACAAAAGGGAAATAGACCTTGGGGTCGCGTGCGCTCTTCAACACACTCGCATTCAGTGAGCGAATGAGTTGAGAGACCCATTCCCGGCGTTCATCGACCTCTTCCAAATCGAAATTGAGGTCACCGAGCAAGATGAGATCCTTGGCATAGGTCACATCGCGCTTCTTCGCGCGCCAGATCAGCCATTCAAGGAGCGCCATGAATTCAAGCTCGCGCTCCTCTTTCTGCTTGTTCTTGTCACCATAGAGAAGATGCGCATTCACCGCCATGAACTCATAGGGCTCCGCGCCATCCCGGCCAGGCACCCGGAAAGTCACTGCATGCGGTGTACGGATGAAGGTGAGGAAGTGCGGCAGGACAAACGGGTCTTTTTTGCGCAAGGGGCGAGGGCCGACTTTTCCGCTATCTTCCCAGGCCTGTTCGAGTGCCTCTTGCTCCGCCTCTGTCCGATGGTCAGCCTCGTGCTTCGCTTGGAAGGCTTTGGCGAAAGCATCATGGTGCGTCAGGATGTTTTTTGTCACCGGCGCACGATCGTAGGAGATATCAGAGGCAATCGCCGTGCGCTCGACCCGTCGGCGGCGATAGAAAAAGGCGAGCCGCTCGGACATCCCTGAATGGGCGCGGGCATCGCGACCCGTCGTATCAGACGCTATGAACTCATAGGTCCGTGTTCCGATGAGTTCATGCAGGTGCATCAGCGCTTCAAGGTCATCTTGCACCTCTTGGACCGCAATCAGGTCACAGCGCTTGAGAAAGCTCGCGAGAAATTCCCAGGCGCGAGGGGGCTTGTTCTCGACCTTGCCCAGCTTCCGGATGTTGAAGCTGCACAGCACCACGCTCTTGGAACGCCGTGCGGGCGCACCGAACCGTGTCCATGAAAGATCGAACGCTCGATCCCATTCTGCGTCCGTAAATCCGCTCATATCCTGCCACCTCCCAAGCGCGAAGTCTTATAACCCGATGCGCACCAGAGGTTGAGGCGCGATGGCAGTGTCGCGGCGCTTGCCCCCGTCCGCGGCGGCGGTTAACCACGCGCTTCTTCTCCCGCCTATTATCAAGAGGTCTCGCCGCATGGCCCGCCAATTCATCTACTTCATGACCGGTCTTTCGAAGTCCTACGGGGCGAAAAAGATCCTCGATAACGTGCACCTGCAGTTCTATCCCGATGCGAAGATCGGCGTGGTGGGCGTGAACGGTGCGGGTAAGTCGACGCTGCTCAAGATCATGGCGGGCGTCGATCAGGAATTTAACGGCGAGGCCCATCCCGCCGATGGCGCCAAGGTCGGCTACCTCCCGCAGGAGCCTGAGCTCGACCCGAACAAGACGGTCTTCGAAAACGCGGCCGAGGGCGTCCAGGAAATCAAGGACAAGGTCCAAGAGTTCAACGACGTCTCCATGCAGATGGCGGAGGAGTATTCCGACGAGCTGATGGAGAAGATGTCGGCCCTCCAAGAAGAGATCGACGCGCTTGATGCCTGGGACATCGACAGCAAGGTCGAGATGGCCATGGAGGCTCTTCGCTGCCCGCCAGGCGATTGGCCGGTGACGGAGCTTTCCGGCGGTGAGAAGCGCCGCGTGGCCCTCGCCAAGCTTCTTCTGTCCAAGCCCGACCTTCTCCTCCTCGACGAACCGACCAACCACTTGGACGCAGAGAGTGTCGCGTGGCTTGAGAATTACCTCCGGAATTTTCCGGGTGCTGTGGTTCTCGTCACCCACGACCGCTACTTCCTCGACAATGTCACGGGATGGATCCTCGAGCTCGATCGCGCCAAGGGTATTCCGTATGAGGGCAATTACTCCGGCTGGCTCCAGCAAAAGGCCAAGCGCATGGCCCAGGAAGAGCGGGAGGAGGCCAAGCGCCACAAAACCCTCGACCGCGAGCTTGAGTGGATCAACCAGGGCCAAAAGGCCCGCCAGGCCAAATCCAAGGCGCGGATCCAGTCCTATGAGAAACTCCGCGACCAGGTGGGCGCGGAGGGCGTCTCCACCGCGCAGATCCAGATCCCGCCTGGGCCCCGTCTTGGCGGTGTGGTGATCGAGGCGGAGGGCCTCAAGAAAGCCTTTGGCGAGAAGCTCCTCGTCGACGGCCTCGACTTCAAACTGCCGCCGGGCGGTATTGTCGGCATTGTCGGGCCGAACGGCGCGGGTAAGACCACGCTCTTCAAAATGCTGACTGGCCAGGACCAGCCCGATGAGGGCACGATCCGCCTCGGCGATACGGTCAAGCTCGGCTATATTGATCAGACCCGGGAGAATCTCACCGATACAAATTCTGTGTGGGAAGAAATCTCCGGCGGCCTTGATATCATTCAGCTGGGGGAGAAGCGAGAGGTGAATTCCCGCGCCTATTGCACCTGGTTCAATTTCAAAGGCGGCGACCAGCAGAAAAAGGTCGGTGACCTATCGGGTGGTGAGCGCAACCGCGTGCAGCTCGCCAAGATGCTGAAGGAGGGGGCGAACCTCCTCCTCCTCGACGAACCGACCAACGATCTCGACGTCGACACCCTGCGGGAGCTCGAAGCGGCCCTGGACGAATTCGCCGGCTGCGCCGTGGTCATCAGCCACGACCGCTGGTTCCTCGACCGCATCGCGACGCACATCCTCGCCTTCGAAGGCAACAGCCACGTCGAATGGTTCGAAGGCAACTTCGAAGACTATATTGAGGATAAGAAGCGCCGCCTCGGTCCGGACGCGGATATTCCGAAGCGGATCCAGTACCGGAAGATGGAGCGGTAGCCTTGGCAGGTTTCTCTTGGAGCTGTCCACACTGTGGCACACTTCAGTCCGTCACGAACGACCGATTTGAAGTCCGCGAACTGAAATTTGGTAAACCGGGCTCTGCTGACGAAAGCCTTGGCTTTCAGTGCACCGCCATCGCGTGCTGTCACGTAGGGTGTAAGAAGACGACGGTAGAGATTTCGATTGGGCAAATGACTCAGAAAGCAGTCAATGGTTATTATAGGCATACACTGGATAGAAATAAGCCGTTGCTTTTCGATGATCAAATTATTCCTCAGGGCACTGCAAAAGTGCAGCCAGACTTCGTTCCGTTAGCGCTGCGTAATGATTATTATGAAGCCTGCGCCATTAAGGATAAGAGCCCAAAGGCAGCGGCGACACTCGTTCGAAGATGCCTGCAAGGAATGATTCGCGATTTTGCAGGTATCAGGGGAAATACGCTGTATAATGAGATAAGCCAGTTAAAGGAGGCCGTTGATTCTGGAGTGGCTGATCGTTCTATTTCTGCAGAATCTGTCACGGCTATCGATGAAGTTCGGAGCATTGGTAACATTGGTGCCCACATGGAGAAGGACATCAATGTCATTGTTGACGTTGATCCTGGCGAAGCTCAGGCCTTGATCGATCTAACTGAGATGCTCTTCGATGAATGGTACGGAGCACGCCACCAAAGGCAGCAGCGCCTAAACCGTATTTCAGAGATTGCATCAGAAAAGAAGGCCGCTCGCGATATTGGCGCTGGCGATCAGGTTTGAAGAACAGCCCGCTGTCCGTCATCCCGGAAAGCGCGTGAGCGCTTATCCGGGACCCAGGGCAGGCTATAAAACACCCTTACGGAATGGTTGGTCCCGATCGGCCATGGATCCCGGATCACCTGCGGTGTCCGGGATGACGGCGAGGGGTCCCTAGAAGGGAGCGCTTGCCACGGCTTGACCGTGGCACCCATCTTGAGATCTCAAGACACGGCCTTGGGCTCCACGGTCGTTGCCGTGGAGAGCGCGGCGTGCGTGGATTTATTCTCCCATCATCCCGGCTTACCGCTTCGCGCTGTCCGGGATGACGGCGGAGAGGTCGTGCCACCGGGCCCTATCCCCACCTCTCCAGACCACCCCATAATCCCTCTCAAGGGCAGGTGCCGGGGGTCAGGATCCGTCACTTGATGCTTGCCCGTGCTGGTGATGTTCGGCGGAGGGTCACGGCCCTGCGGCGACGGACGCCTGGATGGGTGAGCTATCAGTTTGGCCCTGTCCAG
Organism: uncultured Parvularcula sp.; assembly: GCA_963922235.1. GTDB lineage: Bacteria > Pseudomonadota > Alphaproteobacteria > Caulobacterales > Parvularculaceae > Parvularcula. Next base: position 14,394 of record CAWUIJ010000031.1, read on the forward strand.
GAAGTGACCTCGCCAGTGTTTGCGCGCGGGGTGAGGGGGGACCGTGGGCGAAGCCCGCGTAAGCGCACCGAACGTGGCACCTTTTGCATCGCGGAAGGCCTCAAACGACACTCTCAACCGCGATGACCGCGCGCGAGCCCCCTTAAAAGAGCTTCCCCCGGCAGGGCACCGCCCGCCGGAACACGTCCCCTATGTCTTGTTTTTCAAGGACCTGACGGTGCCCCTGGCCGTCAATCTCCCCGCGCACGGCCATGCTGGCATCCCCTTTGCAACGTCGCCCCGTGTCAGGGGTTGCTCGGCCCGCAACAGGATCTGAAGAGGGATACCGATCATGAAAAAGCTTCTTGCGAGCGTTGCTGCTTGTCTGGGCGTGTTGGCCATCGCCGGCGCGGCGCAGGCGTCAGAAGTCACGTTCACCTTCGAAAACCCCAATGCCGACATGCCGAACGGGAACTTCACCACCGGCGGCAAGTGCAACGGTGTGTCGATCTCAAGCATCGACCTCTGCACGATCGATGAGAACCTGGGTCTGACCTACACCAAGAACGGCATCGACCTCACGGCGAAGGCGTTCAACGCTGACGGCATCACCGACCTGATGGTCGATCTGGCGCCGCACACATCGGGCCTCGCGATTGTGTCTCCAGGCGAGGCATCGTGGGAAGACCAGATCCAAGAGGAAGCGGGCGAAGCTGTTCTCTTTGAATTCAAAAACCAAGTCTCGCTTGAGGCGATGGACTTCAACGCTGGTGCTGACCGCGAATGCTCAGACTCAGGCGGCGAAGGCCCATGCGGTACGTTTGACCTCTATGTCGACGGCAAGTTCTTGAGCGAGTTTACCGCCATGGATGACATGGTCTTCAACAGCATCATTGGTTCGTCGTTCAAGTTTGTCGCGACGGATCCGAATGGCGGTTTCGCCATTGCTTCGATGACCGTGGCTGAGACGCCAATCCCAGGTGCAGCCGCGCTGCTTCTCTCGGGTCTTGCTGGCCTCGGCTTCAACGGCAGCCGCCGTCGTAAAGCTGCATAAGCAAGTCGGGTCGAAGCGTGTTCCTCGGGCTTGGAAGTTTTGCCTCCGAGCTCAGTGATCATCGATAAGACAGGACATACCCAAAAAGGTCTTAACGCGACCAATTGCATTGTAAAAAGTGCGATGATATAAAGTAGCGGTTTTGGGCTTTGAGGGTATCCATCCATGAAAAAACTACTCGCAGGCGCCGCTGCAGCTGTCGGGGTTTTCGCTATGGCAGGCGCAGCGCACGCAGCTTCTGTCACTTACACATTCCAGAACCCTGGCGCGGATTCGCCGACGGGCAACTTCAACAAAGGCAGCGACATCGGTAATAAATGCAATGGCATTTCGATTTCCGGTGGCGATCTCTGTGTGGATGACCCTGATGCGGGGTTCACCTACGAAGATGCTTCGGGTCTTTCGGTCACCGCCGTCGGATACTACGTCGATCCGAAGGATCAGGTCAAAAAGGTCACGTCAATTCTTCAGGATTTGTCGCCAGAAGATTCTGGTCTCGCTGTGATCTCTCCACTCGATACATCAGGCAAGGATGATCAGATCCAAGCCTCGTCGCATGAGTCGCTGATCTTCACGTTCAACAAAGAGGTCTCGTTTGACTTTATCGACCTCAACGCCGGTAACGATAATCCTTGCTCGAAGCCAAACGATGCAGAAGGGCCATGTGGATCCTTTGATATCATCGTAGATGGTGTAACGTACACGTTCAATGATGGAGGTTCAGGCACCGAAGGTGACAACATCAACCTCGGCGGCCTTGTTGGTCTGGTTTTCGAGATTGTTCCAACTGACCCAGCAACACCATCTGGCTTTGCTATTGGTTCGATTACTGTGACTGAAACACCAGTTCCAGGAGCTGCTGTTCTGCTCCTTTCTGGTCTTGCTGGCCTCGGCTTCAACTCAAGCCGTCGTCGTAAAGTTGCATAAGCTTTAGGCCTACTGAGAACGAAGGGCGCATGGAGATGATCTCCATGCGCCTTTTTTTATCAGGCTGCTTGCGCTGCCGGAGCGCCCGAGCCGACTTCATGCTCTGACTTCCGCATCGCAATCACGTAGATCAGGACACCGAACATGGCTTTCGCGACGATATCAGCGATCGTGTAACCGACTTGGATCACTGTGTCCGCTGCACCGCCTGTGAGGCCCACAAATGGTGCCATATAGACGATTGGGTAGAAGCCCCAGCTGGCGAACGTGACGAGACGCGCAAGCTTGATCAGCGGCTTCACATTATCAGGCTGGCGTTCGATCGACTGACCAAGGCCTTGGAAGAGCTGCCATACGATGTAAAGGAATGGGATCGTCGACAGGAAGCCCCAGAGTGCCCGTGTGCCGTTGTCGTCGGCAATTTCACCAGGATAGCCAAGCGCCACCATGATCGCCGCTGCAAGACCTAGCGTCGTGGCTTTGCTGACGGTTTCTTCCCGGGACAAACGCATCACGAGGATCAACTCGATCAACAGAAGCGGCACGGTGAGAAGCCAGTCCACATACCGGTAAGCGTCGTTGAACGCATAACCTGTAGCCGTGATCGTTCCGTCCACGACTGTATAGGCGGAGTCCCAGCTCTCAAAGATCCGCCAATAGTGATAGGCTGCGATCGCTGTCACCAGGCCGGTGACTGTGAGAGCTGTGCGGTAGGCCGGTGCAACTTGGGATCGGCCTAGCCAGAAAAACAACGTGGCAGCCGCCATCGTCGCAAAGGTGAATGAGAATGCGTTGTAGATCAGATTGTACTGACCAACGCTTAGGAGTTCAGAACCTTCCATGGTGTTCCCTTTTGTTGTTGATGCATGGGAACTAAATTTCATCTTTAAAGAGACGAGTGGTGAAATGACGCATGCGATCTAAGAACGGTTTATCGGAATCCCCGTTTTCGAAAGAAGGATCATGTGGGGCACTGTTAGTGCTGCTAAGCTCCAGAAAATAATACGAATTATGTGATCGGAGATGCTCAGTGATGTGATTGCTGGGAGTGCGAAGAGAGTGATGGCTCCAGCAATACCTGCTGCAATGAACGCATACGCAATAAGAATCGACTTGCGTGAAGTCGAACCAACCAAGTCGGCATGCCGATAAAGGTGAAGTGGGCTGTGCCAAAGAGCGAAATACAGACCAAAGAATATCAGGGGCGGGAGAAAAAATGCACCTGCGAAAACAGCGATAGGAAGTATCAATTGACGCCAGTCGAGAACAGCAACGGATCCTAAGGATGCAACAATAACCATTGGAAGATATTGACTTAATCCGTCCAGGTTGGCCTGTGTCTGCGCGCTCTCCTGGCCGATCATGACACTGAAGATGTCAGCAACGTCCTGGGGGTGCGCTAAGAAGGGAAGAGCTATCGTGCAAAAACTCAGTAAGAGGCATACGGGCCGCGGTATGGTTTCTGGCCAGTCCTCGGAAAAGTGGACGATGCTAAAGCCTAAAAACGCCAAGAGAGCGAGAGGCTCCCATACGGAGAAAAGGAGAAAGCAAAGCGCTGCACACGCAACATACGCAATATGAAACGCGGCAAACGTGCCCCAAGACGCCCAGTATCCTGCGTCCCGAGATATCCAGAGATCCATTGCGCCATGCGGCAGTCCAGACATCACAAAGGCGGCAGCCAAGGCGACCGTGATCCCCACGCCAAGCACCTCGAACCCGACAAGGAGTTCCAAGGCGATGAAGGCGCAGGTCATCAACACGAAAATGTTGAGCCAGTTTTTCATGCTGAAAGAGAAGTAGAGCGCTGGGGACAGCGGCCAATCACAATCATGTCGCAGGTCTTGGCTTCACTGTTATTGCTGCGCCGCAATAATAACTGAGAACAATGCTGTCAGGTCTCAGGAACGCTGACGCTGCGGGCGCGCGCTTTCCCCACGGCTGCACAAGGCCTTGTTAAGCCCAACTGACCGCCTGCTTGCTGGTTGGCGGCGACTCCCGTACCCCTCTCCAAAACACTCGGGGAGGGCAGCATGTCCGCGATTGTACACTTGGCTATTCCAGCAGGCGATTTGGCCAAAACCGTAGCGTTCTACGTCGATGTTTTTGGATGCACCTTAGGGAACAGTGAGGAAGGACGTTGGCAGGACGTCAATTTCTGGGGCAATGAGCTGACGCTGCATCAAAGCGAAGAACAGCTCCCCAGCGTCCGTCATGATGTCGATATGGGAAACGTCTTGGTACCACACTTTGGTGTGCACCTCACCCAGGACGATTTCGATGCATTGAAGCAACGAATAGCTGACGCGGGCCTTGAGTATATCGATCCGCCTTACCGGCGTTTCCAAGGCGACAAGTATGAGCAGGAGACGTTTTTCATCAGCGATCCGAACAACAATGTGCTCGAGATCAAAACGATGAAAAATCCTGAGGTGCTTTGGCCGTAGGGTTCACGTGAAGCGACTACTCAGCACTCTGTGCTTTCCAAGGCATCAGGAATTCGCGGCCGATGGCGAAGGTTTGGCCCTCGATTGTTGTGCCTGACAGCCGGCCGCTGTGCACATAGGGGCCGGATCCGTCCTTTGTGGTCATGGTAAAGAGCACTTCATTTTCGAACACAGTCGCCCTCGCGTCGTCGAACACGGTGCCGTAGAAGGTGCCCGTCAGGACGCCATCATCAATCGATGAGATCACCATTTCGGTTTGGCTTGGGGGCTGGTCAGGCGAAAAATAAAGGTCCACGGACCATGTGCCGATAAGGTCTTCGATCACATTCTCTTGAGCGAGGGCCGTCGCCTGCCAAAGAGAGGCCGCCATCGTCGCGGCAGCAAGCGTTTTGATGGTCATGGCGTCGTTCGAGCTCCCGCAATCGCTGAGGAAGACTAACCGCGAAATGAGGGTTGGCAAGGGGCTCGCTTCGCCCGCGATCGGGGGGTGGAATTGCATGGTTCGCGCTGATGCAGGCGCAAAAAAGCCCACAGAGCGCGGCCGCTGTGTGGGCTCTTGGGGTGTTGTGTGAGAGGAGCCTCTTATGCGCTCATTCGAGACTCAGCAGTGACCGACCGCGGAAGATCAGCCCACCGTTTAAAGAAGCGATCGAGGAGAGATGTCATCTCGTCCTCGCCAAATTCACGAAAAGTCTTTGCCGCACCTTCGATCGAAACAAAGCCTTCGACCTCTTCGTCTGTCGCAAGGCGCTGATATCCCATGGTCCATTCTGGGAACAGACGGCCAGAGACTTCAGAATCGATAAGCGTTACAATTCCGCCGTGCTTTTGTGATGCACACACACGTTTCATGACAGCTTCGACTTGAGGAGCGTCCCCTTCGAGCACTTGAAGGAATTTGGATCCGTGTGCGATCAGCATGCCCGTGACGCCAACGTTGCTGTTGTAGGAACGGGCATCGGCGAGAATGGTATCGAGCAAAGCCTGGTTAGGCTGACGAAATGCTGTGCTAAGATAAATCAGACGGCGCATGGGTCTCTCCCCTTAATCGGGCACGGTCTACAGACTTTCCCTCAATTTACCGTTACTTTCTCTCGTGCGCAGTGTCGTTTTGCGCGCTTGACCGATTCCACCTACCTCGGGTTGTCTCTCGTTATGGGTGAGGGATGAACGATGTTGCGTCAGATCTGCTGGATGTTTGTTGCCGTGGTGCTGAGCTCCTGCGCGAGCATGTGGAGCGACCAACAAGACGCCCTCAACACACGGACGATGCTTTCTGGTGCGACGCTCACACCGCTTCAGGAAGCCTATGATGTTCGCCACTATGAACTTCGCTTGACGGTTCATCCGGAGAGTGAGGAGATCGAAGGCACGCTTTCTGTCCGGTTGACCGCTTTGTCCCCTTTGGATGTCGTGGAGCTCGATCTCGACCCACGTTTTGCTCTTGGTGCTGCGTTTATGGGAGGCGAAGCGATCCGTGTTGCTCGCGCTGACGATAAAGTCCGTCTCCAGCTGCCGAGGGCTCTCGTCGCGGGTGAGACAGTGACGGTGTCGCTGGCCTATGAGGGGCAGCCCTATGTGGCTGAGAATCCCCCGTGGGATGGCGGGTTTGTGTGGTCAGAAACGAGTGATGGGTCGCCCTGGATAGCCACAGCAGTCCAGGGGCGCGGGTGTGACCTTTGGTGGCCGTGTAAGGACTTTCATGGGGATAAGCCCGATGAGGGGATCGATCTTATTGTGAGCGTGCCAAAACCCTTGGTGGCGGCAATGAATGGTGTGTTAATCCAAGTAAGCCACTCGGAAGAACAGTCCACGTATCATTGGCGATCGCCATCGCCCCATACTGGCTATTCCGTCGCCCTTAATGTTGGTCCCTATACGTTGATTGAAGACACGTTTGTGAGCCGGGACGGATCAAAGCTTCCGATTTCTTTCTATGCTTTGCCCGAAAATGCTGAGAATGCACGTCAGCTTATAGAGACTGACGCGAAGCCCCATTTGGCGTTTTTTGAGACGCTCGTCGGGCCTTATCCGTGGCGAGACGAAAAGGTGGGCTTCGTCGAGACACCGCATCTCGGAATGGAGCACCAAACCATCAATGCTTACGGCTGGGGTTATGAAACCAATGCCTACGGATTTGATTGGCTCCTCCATCATGAGCTGTCTCATGAATGGTTCGGCAACGCGATGACCCACGCCATGCCCGAGGATGTTTGGCTGCACGAGGGTTACGCGATGTATCTGCAACCGCTCTACGCTGAGGCGACGCTCGGGAAAGCCGCGTATCAGCGATACATGAACGAGCTTTACCTCAAGATCGAAAACTGTGCGCCGACTGTTGTTCCGGGGGCGCCGCATATTGATGCGGCGATAGGAAATGGTGATGTCTACAACAAAGGTGCGTGGCTGCTCCACACGCTGCGGTGGCTCGTTGGTGACGATGCTCTTTGGCGCGCCTCACGACGCTTGATCTATGACACCGCCACGCCTTGGGAGGGATATGGTGAGCTGCCTGGTTATCGGTCCACGGCAGACTTTATTGCGCTCCTTTCTGAAGAAGCGGGTCGCGATCTAGGGCCGATCGTGAGCACCTATCTTTACCAAGCAGAGCTTCCTCGACTGGCTGTCGAAGAGACGGAAGGGGAGGTTCAGCTGACGTGGGAAAATGTTGGACCTTACGCCTTTGACGTGCCGATTCCTGTGCAGGTGGGGGGCGAGGACCTGGTTGTCGCCATGGAGAATGGCAGCGGCTCTTTTTCGGTGCCAGAGGCTGCGGAGTTCAAGATCGATCCAGAGGCGCTGATTCTGCGCGATCTCCCGGCCTTAAAGCCCTGTGATATCAAGAGCTAAACTGTTTTGCGAACAAGCGCTTGGTGATCCTTCGCGCGTCGTTTACCTTTGGCTCGAGAGATAACTGACGACCTTGCACGGCGCGAGACCGCGCCAGTTCAGCTTTGGGGGCGAGTGGGTCATGGATCACATGGACGACGATTTCTTCGACGAGGCTGATGTCGAGTTTGAAGGCGAGCCTTCAGCCCTGAAACGCAGCGAAAATGCGGTCGGAGAGCTGTACGACTACATTTCGAATGCGGACTGGGAGAACTACGACCCCCAATATTTTGAAGGTCTGGTTCAAGGCGCTCGCTCTGAAATCAGAGAGCGCAATTTCGAGTTTGATGGCGACGGAAAAGGTCTGCTCAATTTTGAGCGTGGCGTCTTCAACCGCATGTTCAAGACGATCCCGATGGGTGCATCTTTCGTGGCAGCGATTGTGGTCGCAGGCGTGGCCTCGGCCCTTCTTACGAAAGGTCGCGGCGATGGTTTGGTCAGCGCGTCAGAGCTCGCTGTTGCAACCGGGATCAGCTTCGGCGTGGTTGTTGCGTGCATCGTTGGCGCAGCGATGGCCCGCATCGGGGTGCAGGTCCTTGACTACAAGGTGGGCAACAAGGGTGAAAAACGCCTCCGCGACACCCGTGACTACAACGTGCACATCATTGAACGGACACTCAGTGAGCTGAGTGGTGTTGTTGCGGAGCGTGCGGTGAACGAAGAGCCGCTCAAAGGCGCATCGGGTCTGATCCAGACGAACCTCACTTTCATCGCTGAGTACAACATCCGTAAAGCGATCAAACGCTGCATTACGCTCTTCAACATCAAGATCGAAGAGGTTGACCAGCCGGATATTGAGGACACCCAGCGGAGTTGGGCGAGTGCGTTCTTTGTCGCCTTGGTGGCGTCGGGTGTCGCGGTCTTTGCTAGCATGAGCGGGGGTGCGGGCGAGCGAGATCTTTTGACCGCTGCTGCCCCGTTCCTTAGTTTCTTGGTCCTTCCGACTCTTGCCGGACTGGTTGTTCAAAGCTGGACGGCCCATGCCGCGACCAAGCCTGGAAGCTTTGTCGCCAATCGGTGGGACATGCTGAAGGAGGCCTACAAAGCTGAGCCTTCGGACGATTTCATGGCCGCTGCAGGCTATCGTCAGGGCGAACGCGACCGCGTCGACTTCTCTTACGACATGGCGCCAGAGCGGGTGCATGTTCACGCCCGGTGGCTGCTTGAGACGCTCACGCGCTATGAGAAGCTCAAGAACCGCCGGATGATGGACTAGCCTCTCAGAGGCTAAATCCAGCGGGGATCGGGTAGGGCTCGCCCGCGTTCAAACGGCTGATGCCGCGAATGCAGCGCGTCAGCATCATGACCCAGAGCCAGATGAAAATCACGGCTGCGAGCAGAAGGATGGGGAAACCCACCAACAGGATCATTGTGGCGAAGCCCACGCCTGCAATCGCGATATTCACCACGTTGCCGAGGAAGAACCGCCAGAACAGCCCAATCTGGTGCTCATAATGCGACTGGATCTGCGCCGATCCGCTCGAGCGGAAGACATAGGCGAGGATCACGCCGATAAAAAAAGGCACCCCTGTGAAGAGGGCGATCAAATAAAGCGAGTAGATTGCGATGCCTTGCCAACGTTCGTCTGATGTCATGGTTGCTCCCCTGTTGCCGCGTGGGCCTTGTCTGTGTAACCGCCGCGGAAATTCTGATTCACTCCATTAAAGGACATAGGAACCATGGCCACCGAGCGCACCCTTTCGATCATCAAACCTGACGCGACTGCTCGCAACATCACCGGCAAAATCATCGCGAAGTTCGAAGATGCTGGTCTTCGCATTGTGGCCCAAAAGCGGATCCAGCTTTCTGCAGCTCAGGCCGGCGACTTCTACGCTGTCCACAAAGAGCGCCCATTCTACAACGATCTCGTGAGCTTCATGACCTCCGGTCCCGTTGTGGTGCAGGTCCTCGAAGGCGAGGGCG
>CAWUIJ010000032.1:0-23509 GCA_963922235.1 uncultured Parvularcula sp.
GGCGACCGAGGAGATGGCGGAAGTGCGGGACCGGCTCGAGGAGCTGCGCGCCGAAGCGGTGCTGCGGCCCTCCGAGGCGGCCGTCCGCGACTATATCGTCTACCAGCGCGAGCAGCTGGACCGGGCGAGCACCTTCTCGGATGTCTGGCGGCGGCTCCTCTGGACCGATCCAAGCCTCGACTACAATCTCCTGAGGCCGGTGAGCGGTATCGCCAAGCAGGCCTGGCTCGATGGGCGGAAGGAAGATCGTCGGGCAACCCTTGCCCATCTCAAGGACCGCTTCGGGCTTTTCTATTTCTACGCGGCGAGCTGTTCGGCGTGCACGGAGTTCTCGCCTGTCCTGCGGGCCTTTGCCGAGACCCATGGCCTGACGGTCAAGGCCGTGAGCGTCGATGGGGGGCCGAACCCGTCCTTCCCAGACGCGGTGATCGATCGGGGGCAGATGGAGCGGCTCGGTCTCGCCGGATCGCCAACGCCCGCCCTCGTGCTCTTTGATACCGAGACGAGAGCGGTCACGCCGGTCGCCTTCGGCATCGTCTCCCATGCGGAGCTCGAAGACCGGATCTTCGTCCTCACCCAGAAAGAAACAGGGGAAGACTATTGATGACTCCCCTCGATCTCGAAACCGCCGCCGAGGCCTGGCTTTTGAGTAAGGGCGTCGCACTCGTGCCCATTCCCCAAGAGGAGCGGGATGCCGCGCGGCTGCGGCTTCTCCTCAAGGGCGATCTGCCGCGCCGGCGGGCCCTGCGCCTCGTCGCCCTCTGGTCCCTCGCACCGGCCGTCTCGGCCTGCCGCGGCGCCCATGTCCGCGACATGGCGGAATTCATCCACGCCGAAGGCTTCGCCCTCGAAGATGCCTTTGGCGAGCGCACTCTTGAACCCGAGGAGATCCTGCCATGCGCCGTCCCCTGAACCTGACCATTGCTCTGATCTCCATCGTGTACGGCCTCTCGATGCCGACGATCGCCGCCGCTGACGTCAATGCCGAGATGAACCAGTTCTGGAACGATCTCGGCGTCGCGGCCAATGTCACCGGTCCGTCGAGCTTCGAAGGCCAGCGGGCAGGATACTACACCTTCGGCAATGTCTATGTGCGGACCCCGCAGCGCAGCCTGTCGCCGGTCAACATCCAGATGCCGGGATACCGGGCGGGCTGCGGCGGCATCGACATCTACGGCGGGGGCTTTTCCTATGTGAATTCCGCCGAACTCGTCGCCTTCATGAAATCCGTCGCCAACAACGCGGCGAGCTTCGCCTTCCAGGTGGCGCTCGAGACCATCAGTCCCGTGATCGCGGAGAAGGTCGGCGAGCTCCAATCCGTCGCCCAACGGATCAATCAGATGGCAATCAATTCCTGTGAGAGCGGGCAGCTGGCGGTCGCGGCTGTTTGGCCGCAATCGGATCAGGCCAGCCGGGTCATCTGTGAGGCGTCAGCGTCACGTCGCGGCCTCTATCCCGACTGGGTCGCGGCCCGGCATGGGTGCGGCTCGGAAGGCGAACGGTCCAACGTGCTGGCCGGGGCGAGCGCCGAGGAGAAGGCTTCCATCCCCCAGAACATCAACATCGCCTGGGATGCGCTGAAGAAACACCCCGTCGTCTCCGGCGATCGGGAGCTAATGCAGTTTCTGATGACCCTGTCGGGCACGGAGATCCTGACGGCCGGTGCCGATGACGATGCGGCGCAACGCTATCAGTTCCTGCCGTCTAAAATGCTCGATCCGGGGGTCATCTCCGCCTTTCTCGATGGCGGCACCATCGACATTTATGAATGCGAGACGGACCCGGAGGATCGCTGCCTCGCGCCGAGCACCGGCGGCAGCGTCACGATCGATCCCGGCGACGGGCTCCGGGCGAGGGTCAGCCAGATGCTGGCCGACATCATGGGAAAGGTCCGCACCCGCACGGCCTTGAGCGCCGATGAGCGGGCGTTCCTCAATGTCACAAGCCTGCCGGTTTACAAGATGATCAACGTGCACGCCGCCTATGAGGGCGTCTTCGCCGATCAGACCATTCAGTCCTATGCGGAGATCATCGCCATCGATCTCCTCTACGGTCTTTTCGAAGGCTATGCCGAAATGCTCGGGGAGGCAGGCTCGACGGCGACGTCGGGGGCCAGGGACAGCGTGGTCGCGTGGAAGGAGCAGCTGACCCGCCAGCGCGAATTCCTGGTCCAGTACCAACTCGAGAACAATGCCCGCGTCGAGGTCATCGAACAGGTGATCGCCAGAACGCAGGCGATCGAGCGCCAACTTGCCGGAAGGCTCTCCAAGGATCTCGCCGACGCCTATCAGTTCTCACGAAACGCAAGCTATTAGGGGAGGGGCGGATGGAGGTCATCACCTATGGCGGCGGAGTGTTCATTCGCGACATGTTCAATGCGGTCGCGGCCGTGGTCGGCATGGGCGCCTTCGCCTCGGCGCTCAGGCTCTCCCTCGTCCTCGGTCTCCTCTTCGTCCTCTTCCAGACGGCCTTTTCGCTGAACTTCTGGACGACCATTCGCTGGTTCGTCACCAGCCTGATCATCTATCTCTGCCTCCTCGTTCCGAAAGTGGAAGTGCAGATCACCGACCGGTTCGACCCTGGCCTGCCCGGCGCGAGCGTTGCCAATGTGCCCCTGGGTCTCGCGCTCATCGCCAGCCTCACCACCACCGTTGGCGACCGGTTCACGGAAGTGACCGAGACCGCCTTCGCGCTTCCCGCCGACCTCGAATATCAGGAGAACGGCTTCATCTACGGCTCGAAGCTCTTCAAGGATTCGATGTCCTTCCGGGTGACCGATGCGACCTTCGGGCAAAACCTTTCGGGCTTCATCCGGACCTGCGTCTTCTATGACCTTCTCGAGCACCGCTATTCAGTGACTGATCTTCGGGAGACGGACGATCTCTGGACCTTCGTCACCGTCACCCAACCGCCGAACCCCGCCCGCTTCTATGAATACGTGACCGGCCCCGGCGCGACGGAAGTCAAATCCTGCGAGGAGGCGGCGACGACCCTGGATGGTCTCTGGGCGGGGGAGGCGAACCGGATCGCGCAGATCTACGGCAAGCAGGTCGCGCCCAACCTCACCGAGGCGGCGGCGCAGGCGCTCATCCTCGGCTCCCTCGCGGAAGCCCATGACTTCTTCCTCGGCTCTGCCCGGTCGGCCTCCGACCAGATCCGGCAGGCGACCTTAGGCAATCTCATCGACAAGGCCGTGCGCGATCAGGGGGCGGAGCTTGGCGCCGATGCGTTGCTCGATGCCTATGGCCAGGCGCGGATGGAAAGCGAAATGGCGCATGCCATCCGGCAGGGCTCGCGCCTCGCCGAACGCTTCGTGCCGCTGTTCCGGACCGTGGCCGAAGCGCTCTTCTATGGTCTCTTCCCCGTCCTGTTCCCGATCTTCCTGCTCCCCTCGATCGGCGAACGGTTCCTGCGCGGCTATGTCGGCGGCTTCGTCACCCTGATGGCGTGGGGGCCGATCTATGTGATCCTCCATCGGATCATGATGGGCACGGCAGGTTTTCGCTCGGCGGGCGCCGCCTATACGCCGACCTCGGGCGAGGCGATCACCCTCGTCACCCAGACCGGGATCGAGACCGTCCATTCCGACATCGCCATGATCGCCGGCTACATGACCCTGATGGTGCCTTTTGCGGCGGGTGCCTTGGGTCGCGGCGCCATGGCGTTTGCGGGGCTCAGCCAGAGCTTCCTGCACCCGGCGCAGATGGCGGCACAGTCCGCCGCCCGCGAGACCTCCACCGGCAATATGAGCCTCGGCAATACGAGCTTCGACACCCACCGGTTCAACTCCGTCGACGGAAACCGGGTGGCGACATCCAGCTTCGTCGATACGGGCGAGGGGAGCTGGAACACGCCTGAAGGCGGCCGTATGCGGATGACCGCCGGCGGCGGCCGCGTCTATGACGGCATGGGCGCGATTTCCCGCGGCGCGACCCATGTCGATTACCAGGGCGGTCTTTCGACGGCGCTCCAGTCCGAGGCGAGTTGGTCCATTGAGCAGCGCGATGCCGCGGCCAACCGATCAAGCGAGGCCCGCACCGCTCTTGCGCACAATGTCGCCGACCTCACCTGGCAGATGAGCGAAGGGCGGAGTTTCGAGGACGTGACCGGCTATGGTCAGGACACCCGGATGGCGGAATCCGCAAGCAAGCTTCTCACCAATGCCAGCCGGTTCGCCGAGCGCTTCGCCGAAGGCAAGGACACCCGTATGGCCATGGAGGCCTATATCGCGGCCTCTGCCAGCAAGGGCGTCACCGTGCCGCTCTTGGGTTCCGCCAGGGTCGAGGCGGGCGGCAAGGCCTCCGCCGCCTGGGAAACGCGCCGTTCGGAAATCTATGAGGCGGCTCGCGAGGCGGTTCGCACCGACGGCAGTCAGGACACGTATGACGATGTGGTGTCGACCTTCGAAAGGGGCTCGTCTTCCGAAAGCGGGCAGGAGACCAATGTCTGGCGCGAAGCCTTCGCGGCGAACCTCCAGGAGTCCCAGACCGCCAGCCGCGACCTTGAACATTATCAGGCCCGATCCGATGCCGCCCGAAACCTCGCAAGCCATATCGAACGCGAAGGCTCTGGCTTTACCGCGAATTGGGACAATGCCTTCCTCAACCACATGGCTTCGCAGGATCGCGGCGACGGCCACGTCATTGGCGTCAACGAAGCCGCCCGACGCTGGACCAGCGGCGACCTCGCCGACCGGATGTGGGTGGAAGCCGAGGCGCGCAGCTTCATCGAGGAACAGGCTGCACATCTTATTGATCGGCCGGAGCTGAGCGGTTTCCGCATGCCGACAGACCCAGAGGGAAATCCCGCAGACTTTGACGCCATCGATCAGGCGGGTGCTGAGTATCGGTTCGACGCAGAGGCACAATCAGGGGTGGGCTACGACGCCGCTCGCGCGGAGCAAATCGAGGGCACCGCCTATTGGACGGGCCAGCGTCACGAGCAGAGCGTTGCAGCGATGCGTGGCGATGACGAAGAACTTGCCCGGCTGCGCAAGCTGACGGTCCAGTCCCGCGTTCAAGACAGCCGTGATGCCGAATGGGACGAGTTCGCGAGGCAGAAGCCGGATGAGATGCCAGAGAACGAGGCGAACATCTGGCGGAACGCGAAACGTTTCCCCGGGGTGGGAAGTGCGCCGGTGGATGGCGCGCGACAGCGAGATGATACCTCGTTCCGCGGTGAGGAGCGGATGCCAGACAACCAGGCATTCGGTACCGGTTCCCACTTCGAGACCGGCGAACAACGGCTCGATAACCGGTGACTACTGCTTCGATGGGGTATTTGCCGCGAGCTTCAGCGACGTTTGGTGCGATTGCAGAACCGCGGAAGCGATGTGTGAGAAGAAGACGTAACCGAGAGCAAATGGGACGGCGGCTGCAAGCCAGAGGAACCACTCGCTATCGAAGGTGTAAGTCGCGGCGAACGCGAATGCACCGATGATCGAAATGACGACACCGGCCGCTGATCCGAACCTGAGGCCCTGTGTGAGCCAAACCCAGAGAATTCCATACTTCGCGGTTTTCGCATTCCACGCGTAGACGCCTTCGAGCGTTTGCTCGATTTCAGGTTGGTGCGCCGTCAAGAATTGGCGACCGTGTTGAGAATTATCCTGCGGCATCGACAATATTGTAGCGCAGTCGCTGGCCAGGCGCACCTCCTGCCTGCACACGGAGTTAGCCTGGACCTACTCAAAAGCGGTCATTGGGATAATCAGCGAAGGTGCTAGAGCACGACAACGAAAAAGCGGTCGCTGACACCGTCGATTTTTCCGGTTCGCTTGGAAACGAGAAAAGCCTGTACCCAGTGAACGCCGCGGTACGCGATGGATTCAGTATGAGTACTGTTTCGACGTGCTCTGCTGAACTCGCCTCGCAAATCGTCGTGTTCAGCAGCCTCATCGTCAGTATTTACTGTCTGCCAGCTGACTAGATAGTCGTCGCTAAATGGAAGGCCGACTTGTTGCACGGCTTCGAAACGCACAGAGCGTCCTTTTTCGACGGAATCAGCGCTTGAGAGTTCTCGGAGATTTGGGCCGTTATCTCTCAATCGCTCGAATGCACGAATTCGCACCGGTATGCGTCTTCCTGAGAATCCGTAATGCGGCGCCTCCATGTGGGGCAACGATTTCGGGATCCGTTGTAGAACCCGTGATCCGAAGGCGTGCACGGCGGCGACCAGATCATCTCGCATGAATTGCTCCGCGAGCGCGGCGACACTCACGCGTCCTTGGGTAACCGCTTCGCCGCGGGCAAACCCTTTACCGAAAATCCTCCGCCATTTCCGGATGCTCTCTGTACGGTCTTCCTCCTCGTACGCATCATCGATCCATTCACGGTACTTAGCGATCTGGTTCCGAAAGTTCGTATACTTCTCCTGATCCCAGTGACGCGTGAAGCTCTCTGACTGCATTGCTGGATTGACTACATCTGGAAGTGTAGGACGTTCTTCCAGCCAGTCGTCCAGGCGTCCCAGGATCGTTTTCAGAGTCGTGGGAGTGTCTTCAAATTGCCCTCGGTCAAGGATGCTATCGAGCAGGTTCACGCGATCGCCGATCAGCGTTGTGAGCAGGATCGATTTCGCTGCAAAGGTGGTCTTGATGTCTCGGAGATATTTGAGAAGGCGAGTGCATTCGATCAGATGATCTCCTCCCACTGTGTCGGACTGTTGCCGCCACCAATCTGCGAAGCCATCGCCGTCCGTAGTCTCGAAGGCGTTCTCATTTCGATTGCAGACTTGGTACCAGCCGCCCCAATCGATGATCGGGACCACATCCAGATGGAAATCGCCTGAATAGTTGATAGTGACGCACCTGGACTTCATCGATGTTTTATCACGGTAGACGGATGAATCGCGGAATGTACGCCGGAGCTCGAGGATATAGTCCTCGGGTTCCCAACCGGTGACGGGCTTCACATAGACCACGAGGTCGGCGTCAAACTCTTTCCGATGGGAAGGCGGCTTGATGATGGTCTCGTGCGCCCATGACCCCTGCGCTGCGAAGCGAAGGATTGCAGGCTCGTAGGCGGATGATTCTAAGAACCGTTCGATAGCATCTACTCGGCTTTCGAGCGTTGCAATCCTGGTAGCGTTGAGATTGACGGTCTTGTCGAGAAATTCTCGGAACTCAGCTGTCATCCGCATGATCAGCCTCCAAACGATGGTATGGCACGAACGGGTCGGCGGGCTGATGGAAGAAGTGCTTTCTCAGGTCCGGGAGGCATTCCCGGGCTTCAGCAAAAGCCCGGTCTTTGAGGTCTTTGATGCCCTCAGGATCATCTATCTTGAAACGGCCATACGGGGCGTGGTGATCGATTCGCCAAATGGCTTGCCGCTCGTTCACGTCCCCGGTCATTATTTTGGCAGCCCCCATGGCGCCATGGGATTGGCCGGCCATGAACAGATGGGTCATATAAACTTTCCACGCCATATCGAAACTTGACAGACGTTTGGGAACGCTACGCACATCGCCAATCGTCCCGAGGCTGAGGATTTTGATTTGGTGGGCCGGCCATTTCAGAAGGCCGATCGCCTCGGTGACGGCCACGCCGATGGGGTTGTTCGCCCAAACCCCTCCGTCAACGAGCTCGACCTCGTTTGCGGCCAGGTAGGGTTCGAAGAATGTCGGAGCAGCAGCGGTCGCCATGGCGGCGTCAACCGCGGGCTGTTTGTAATCTGTTTCGAGCCGGGGGTGGTGAGCGGTTTTATAGAGATAGACTCGCTCTGTCTCTCGGTGCCAGGCGGGGATGACGAGCCGATTGCGGCTCTCCCCTAGTCGTCTCGTCCCCAAAGCGTCTAGCAGAGCACTGCGCAAACGGTCGGACGGATACTTTGGCTTTAAAATGCCCGGCAAATGACGGCGGAGTCGCCTCAGGCCGCGTGGTGCATCGATCGAGAAGATCTCCGGCCCATGCTTCTCGTAAAAGGTCAGTATCTCCTGGGCGGAAAGCCCTAGTCCGAGCCCAATGGCAATAATCCCGCCTGTGGATGTGCCGACGATGAGGTCGAAATGGTCAGCGATTGGGGAGCCAATTTGGTCTTCCAGTCTCGCTAACAGCGCGGCGGGGAAGACCCCTTTGATGCCGCCGCCATCGATTGAGAGAATTCGGTAGAATGTATCGTCCACGGAAACTTACTCACGGGTTGAACGCAGCCGCCATTCTCATTCCAGCGACGGCTGCGTGTGGGTGAAGCTCAAGCTTCAGCTCGCCGTTCGGGCGGCCGGCAAGGCGGGACGTCAGTCGGGTAGATCGGGCGTGTTGGCGGAAGGGGCTGAGGCCGATCTGGAAAGGTCGGCCTCATCGGCAACGTTGGTGCTGGATAATCGCGCATGCTGGTTTCTCCTCTCAGCGTTTGCTGTCTGGTGTCCGCGATGTGGGTTTCCACGTCGCCCCAGGGGTGGTCGTCGGCGGTAGCGGTTTATTGTCCGGGACCGTCGCGTAGTTGGGACGCCGACCGCCGCGCGGACCGACCTCCTGGAAGATGCCGCCGTTGCGGCCGGTGCCCGTGCCAGGCTTTTTTCCAGCCATGATTTCATTCTCCATTTTTCGAATGGGCCCATCGGCCCTGGAGCTTGGCTAGGACGATTCGCCAAAAAACGTCAACACCACAAACAACAAATAGTTGCACATACAAACATGTTTTACCAGAGCCAGGAGTGTTTGCGACGTTGACAATTGCCGCGGGCACCTGGATACGGTCTGGATGGCGAGACACTTTGTGTATGGAAAGGTCGGAGCCGCTTTGATGCGGCGTCGAAAAGACCAAAAGAAAACGCAGAGCGAAATTGCGGCTGCGGCGGGACTATCGCGGCCTTCACTGGCCAATATTGAGGCGGGCCGACAGACGCTGACGCTGCACCAGCTTTATCGACTGGCTTCAGTGTTGGGTGTGGGCGATGTACGCTTGCTGCTTCCACCAAGCCTGGAGACCGAGGCCGCCGACGGGAAGGAAACCGACATGATTAACGATGATATTGAAATTCAGCCTACAGATGGAATATCTGGGGCGCTCAAAGAGCGACTCCGTAGCGTCGTCGGCGACACGCTTCGGAAAAGCAAATGACCACAGCCGAACAAGCGAGGAGCCAGGCGCGCGATCTACTGAGCCGGATGGAGGTCAAAAGAGTACCAACGCCGTTGCCGAAGATTGCCCGCGCGTTGAAAATCGAAGTCGAGTATACCCCGCTTGACGACGAGTTATCAGGGATGGCGTTCATCAAGCACGGCCGACGATTCGCGTGGATCAACGCGCTCCATCATCCCAATCGACAGCGCTTTTCTCTAGCTCATGAGATCGGCCATCACATGCTTCATGAAGACCTTTTGAAACAGGGTGTGCATGTGGATAAGGGTATCCTCAGACGCGACAAGTTATCGTCGCAAGGGACTGATGACCTCGAAGTCCAGGCCAATGCATTTGCATCTGAACTTCTGATGCCTACGGATCACGTGGAAGCGGCCCTGCCGATGAATTTTGACCTCGACAACATTGAGCATATTAATCAGCTTGCTGATAAGTTTTGGGTGAGCCTTGCAGCTATGCAGTATCGGCTGATGAGGTCGTGACCGAGCATGGGTTTCGTCTTTTACGATCTGGAGACGACGGGGCTTGATCCAAAGTTCGACCAGATACTGGAGCTAGCGGCCATCCACACAGATGGTGAGTTTCGAGAACTTGATCGCCTGCATGCCAAATGCCGACTAAGGCCGCATATCATCCCGTCGATCAAAGCGCTCTCCATCAACGGTTTTTCAATAGAGAGGTGTACTGACGACCAACTTCCCTCGCACTATGAAATGATGCGTACGGTGAACGAGACATTCCTGCGTTGGTCGCCGTCGATATTTGTCGGTTGGAACTCTATAAGCTTTGATGAGGAGTTTCTGCGCTTCGCCTTGTACCAGAGCCTCACAGAGTCTTTTCTCACGAGTTGCCACGGGAATGCACGGCTTGATCTGATGTGGGCCGCAGGGGCGATCTCGAGGTTTTCGCCTGATGCGCTGAGGCCTGCGTTCACGGACAAAGGTAACCTTAGCCTTGCATTGGAACGAGTAGCTGCGGCGAACGGTGTGTCGGAGCACCGGGCGCACGATGCCATCTCTGATACAGAGGCAATGGTTCAGCTTGCCGGATCGATGCGGAGCAATGCCCCGATCGTTTGGTCACAAGCGCTGCGCATGTCGAAAAAGTTCAATGCGCGCACGGTTCTCGAAACGGGCGACCCGTTCGTGCTGACAGAAGTGTTTTCGGGGCGCATCGATCAGTACGTTGTTGTTCCGCTTAGACCTGATCCCGCCGATACAACTGGGAACCGGTGGATCTGTGCTGACCTTGATCGAGATTTTTCGCAGTTTGCCGATATGTCGGACGCAGAAGCTGAAGAGTGGCTAACGACATCACCCCGGCCGTTACGCTCGGTCAAAGTCAATCGGAGTCCGATGATCTTGCCATTGGAGGAGCTCGACGAGTTCAATGGTATCGATATGGAGGACTATATCGATCGGTCTATTGCGATCCGCGATACTTGCGAGACGGACGGCCGCGCTGTGGCTCTATTTTCAGCTGCGACGCAGTCTATTTTTGAGAACTCTGAGCTTGAGCAGCAGCTCTATGAAGGCTGGTGCGATGAAAGCCAGTGGCAACTCATCAACAAGTTTCATGAATTACCGTGGGCTGAGCGCCTGGACCATATCAAGAGAATACCCGACCGACGGTATCAGCGGCTCGGCCTTCGTCTGATCGCTGAGCACGCGGCGCAGGTCTTGGATGACGACACTCGGGCGAGGTTGGACCAATGGATCAAAAGCCGATTTGATACCGATTTGACGTCGAGCGTCTGGCGAACAAAGCTGAGCGCAAAACAGGAGGCACATGGTTTTCGATTAGAACATCCGGATACGGACTACCGAGAGCTATGCGCATCCTATAGCCGGTTTATCGAAAGCTTGCCGTGAGTGGACTTCATAAAGGACAGCGAGGGGATTCTCAACAATAACGGCTAGGGCCATCTTACAGTCTGGAAGATTGTAGTCTGCTTCTCAGCATAAGCACGGTCAATGCCCTTAGCGAAAGCGAGCAATCCCTGGATATGATTGCGGAGGGCGTATACGGACCCAGCCCCTTGCGCGGCTGCATGCATTGCTGGCCCAACGTCAGGATGGGTTAGAAAATAGAGGTGCCGACGCATTGTAGCCTTGAAGTCGCGGGTCAATCTCGGCCGGTCGGTATCGACGCCGAGCCCAAGGACGATTTTTCGTGAGCCGGGCGATACGATTTGGGTTTTTGAAAGGTGGGGAGAGAACCCGTATCGACCGATCTTGGCGTAGACGTTGCCGATCAATATGCGAGCATCGTGGCGTCCGAAGTCTGTTCGTTTCGTGGAAAAGGTGAGATCGTCAGCATACCGCGTATAAATTGCGCCGCAATCGCCAGCAAGAGCCCGCAGGTCGACGTCCAACGAACGGACAACCAAATTGCTTAAGCGGGGGCTTGTTGGCGTCCCTTGGGGTAGGTAGCCCTGCTGACGTTGGCTGTAAGCAGGGATTTCGGTCCATTGATTGCTCCGTACTCGCCAACGCCCCTTGAGATCACCCCGGTTCCTGACACGTGTACAAAGCCGGGCCATTTCGAAGGCGATGAGCGGCTGGTAACCGAGCTCTAGGAAAACCTGATAGACTTGTTGCTCTGTGATTGATTCGAAGAACGATTTAATGTCGAGCTTGATAATCCACCGCGCGCCGCAGTGATGGCGCGCAGCTTCGAGTATTGAACTGCCACTTACGAAGGCGACACTTGCTTCGTCGGGAGAGCAACTCGCAAGGATTTGCCTGTCGATGAACGTCTGCGCACGCTTCAGCGGCTCTTTTGGTACTGAGATTATGCGATAGCGGAGCTCCTCCCCGGGGAGTGGCCTTTTCCTTATACAGAACAATCGATAGGGGTCGTTTGTTCGCTCCACGGCTTCGCGAAGAACACCGTAAGGAGCGCCCGAAAGGTGAGCGAGATGATTCAGTGAGAAGATTGGCGGGAGGGCGGGCGAAACTCGTCGCAATTGGTCAGCCGTTTTGACCGCATGATCGAGCACGTCCCCGTCGATATTCCGGGCTTGGCCTTCGGCGCGGAAGAGTTGAGATCGCCAGATCGGCATTTACTTTGGCACCCGAAGGGTGGGTGGGATCGGACCGGCAAGGAAGACATCGCCCCGTAGGTCGGTTCGATCCAAGTCAGGCGCCGAAGCGAGCTTACTCGAAGGGCCACAGAGTCTGCGCCCCAAAACCCCTGGCCGTAAAGGCCGTTGGTCGGTGGCTGGTAGCTCAATGTCCAGCCTCATCTAAACGCGGCCCGGCGATCTCAACATCTGAGGATAGTAAAACGTTTTGTCTGTGGAGGAAATGGAATGTGAGGGCCTGCTACGCGCCTTTCGCAAGTAAGCGAATTCCTTGAATGCACCATCGGTGAGCCTGAGGTCGTCATCGATGAAGCCGGCGCGAAGGCAACGCCGGATCGCTAGCTCCACGTGGGCTACTGAAAGACCCGTACGAGCAGAAACCGCGGTGGCGGTTCGAGGCCGTCGGCGCAATGCTGCAAGAACGAGGATTGTTTGCTTGGTGATTGCGTCAGCTCTGGTAATAGCTGCGGAGCTAGCGAGGCCCTGTTGACGCAGCTCGCTGAGGGCCGCTGCTAAGTCGACGGCGGAATTGGTTTCGACGCCTGTCTCCCATCGTGCCGTAGAACGGCCTTCGAACAAGGGGCGCCAATTTTTCGTCTTAGTGTGAAGCAGGAGCGGTGTGTTGTTCGGCGCGCCGTGCGCGAAGACCATCAGTGCGCCCGCATTTCCATATCCGAGTGCGGTATGCGGATGGCGTGGCCGCTTTGGGCAATAAGCCTCGCATAACTGTACAAGCGCCCCGCGCGATTGGGCGCTAAGGCCACTAATCGTAGGACAACCCTTGGCGACGGAGACCATCGGAGCCGTCGGATGGGCTTGGACCATTCCAATGCCCTCGCTGGTTCCAGAGAACGCAACCACCTCGAACGATATTCTCTTATAGGATGCCCAGCTTGCTATGGTGGGTGTCCGCCATGCCGCCTCAAGATAGCGGCAGGCTCGGTCTCCACTACCGATGAAGTCGGTCACCAAAACGAAGCGATTTGGTCGACTATTCCTAAGTGCCGTCATGCTGGGATGATCGAGGAAAGGTGAACCGCTTTCTCGAGAGAGGCTTGTAATCAGTGTGCCAACGATGCCCTCGCTTCCCGTTTCATGTGCGTAGAGTCGTTCTGACTCAACCGGTCGTGGACCAATGCCTTCAGCCCGACGAACTCTTCTCCGTCCGTGTTTGTAGAGGGGAAACGGCACCCCGGCTCGACCTTTTAGATGTCGTTCTGCATATAGGGCGACCTCGCCACCACCGGCCGCCTGACGTTCTCGCAATTTGGCGATGAGCTGATTGCGAATTTCATCCGCGGAGATGAAGTCTATGTGGTCTAGAAGCAGCTGTGCCGTCGCTACGTCAACGGACGCAAACTGAGCAAGCCAAGCTCTTACTTGGGGTGAACCAGGATCAACAGCCATTGATCTTCTCATGGAATTTTGAACACCCTAACCTGATTCGACTTGCCTAAGGTCGTTGTTCCGGTGCGGGTGTTGATGGGCGATGCAAGGGCTTTAGGTCTCAAGTCCTCATGAAGGAGGAGATTGTACCCCGGGAGGCGAAAGGGGCCACGGTGAGGCTGGGGCGACGGCTTCTCAATACACAGTGTAACCGCCCTCTTGGTACTGTTCACTGCGGATAGCGTCCTGCCGAAGCTATCCGCACCGGAATGTGTTCCTAGATCGGCGAGTGATGAAAAACGTCCGGGAAATGCCGACCGGCACTCCAGTTTCCTCAATGTTCCTTTTTGTGCCATTCCTGCCATCACCCGAGCGCGCGTAACAACCCCACCATCGCGAGTGTGTCCCTTTGGCAGTAAGCCCTCAACGCATCCCCAATCGCTGATTTCTCCAAATCGCTCAGCCCACCCTCAATTCCCCGCATATAGGCGACCTGAGCATTCGTTCCGTCTTTCACCTCGAGGTCGGTATAGCCGAGCTGCGGGCAGACTGTGGGCAGCACAGCCTTGATCGACCAGCTGCCGCGTTGGTCGCGGTGGTAATAATGGTTGCGGACGATGGGAAGGAGATCAACGACGCGGTCATGCAGCGCCATCAATTCGTCGCTCAGGTCACTGAACGCTAGCGCCAAGGCTTTGATGCACTGCTTTTCGAAGCTTGCGAAGTAGGCGACGACCGACCCCGTAGCGACCTCTGGGGTGCAAAGAACATCAACCAGCGCTTCCGCGCAGGCGCGCCGAGGATCCTCTCCCGAGAGGTCGAGGAATTCATGGTGGCCGAGCGTGCCGTCAGTCTGGAGAATATGGTTCGAGAATTGAAACGGGATCTGCGCATAGGCCCGGGTACCGATCCACCGAGGCGCGGCGAACTGGATCGTCTCGAAGTCGAGGAAGTGCAAGGGATACCGCCAGGAAGCAACCTTGGCCTTGATCGCATCGGCATCGTGAAAATGTACGCCGGACACCGTCGCCTGGTGGACGCGATGCAGGACGGGATGGTCGAAGTACCCGACAGGGACCTTCAGGAGATCGTCCAAACCCTCTTCTGCGAGCTTGGCAGCTGCTTTCTTGCCGCTCACATTCGGGAGGATACTGGTCGCCCATTCGGGCGGCGGGGGCAGGGCAGTTGCGCATCGCTCCTGAAACGGACAATCATAGGGACTGGTACAATGAGCGCCCATATCACGCGCCGGTTCGTCCTGGTCCAGAAGATCGAAGGCATCCGCGATGTCGGTCGCGCGCCCGGCGATCAGGTCGTCCATTCCGTCGATCTCGGATCGATCCGTAAAGAGACCATCGAAGTGACATTCAGTCTCAAGGACGAAACTGTTGTCGATATGCCATATGCTGGCGCGCCCGATCGGCAGGCCCGTGCCGCGCGCGACATGGACCTGTGTAGCTAGATCCTGCGCATAGTGATCTTTCACGCTGGTGGCGCTCTTCACCTCGATAAGGTGCCATGAACCATCTGCGAGCGGAGCGAGAATATCGACCCGGACATAAGTGTCATCGGACAGGAACGCCGCCTCGAAGATCGGGACGCGGGGGTCTGAGGCAAGGTATTCGCGCGTCTTCGCCAGCGCCTCATCGCGGGGCAGGGCGGTCTCAACAAACACGCCGTCCGGCAAGAGCGAGCGGGCGATCGCCCCGACGCGGTCACCTTCGGCCTTGCGCAGATCGCCCTCGGGATCGTCGCGGAGCGGCGCGCCTTCATTCACCTCCAGCCAGAGCCGTTTCGGGCATTGGTCATAGGCCGCGATCAGCGATTTCGTGAGCTCCATCGGTGCCCCCGTTCTTTCCCAGACCGATCCTGACCCGGCAACTCGCGGCTGTCCACAGGCGATGACTCGCGTTACTCAGGCAAAGTTCTGAATGGAAATGGCGTTTTGAGATGGCGGACCGGCTGACTGACTTGATCCTCGCGAACATCCCCGAGGATGGCTCGTCCATCGGCAATGGCGCGCTGATGGCGTTGCTGAGGGAGCAGTTGCCGGACCTGACGGACGAGGATTACGCTGCCGCGCGCGATGCGCTGATTGACGAGGGCGCGCTGGCCAAGGGGCGGGGTCGCGGCGGGTCGGTCTACCGCGCCGATGTCGGGGATCTGGAGCTCGAACCGACCGAAGAGCCTGCGCCAAAGGCCACCACCAAGAAGAAGGCGACAAAGAAGAAGGCCTCAAAGAAATCCGGTGAACAGGCCCAGGTCCTGTCCTACCGCCACGGCGACACCCGGGTGAACAACCCGGAGGTCGGCATGGTCCATGCCGATACGGACAAGGACGGCGAGAGGACGCGCTGGGCCTATGACGCGCACCTCGACCCCGTGCTGAACTTCGACCATGCGCGGGCGGGGATCGAGCGGCTGATCGACGATGCCCTTGAAAGCGGCGATGCGGAGCGGATGCGCGACGCGCTGTCAGAGCTGAAACGCCTGCAGCAGCCCTATCTCAACTGGACGGGCAAGGCGGAGAAGACGAGCTTTGAGGTCGATACCGTCTCCCTCCATGTGCATGAACGGGTGGACCCCGCGACCATCCTTGCGAACGCGGCCAAGCGGTTGAAGGGAAAGGGTGCGGCCCATGCATGGCAGCAGGCGGACATGTTCGCCGCGCCGTTCGAAAATCTGCCCCTGCGTCAGGCGCTCGATTTCTATTCCCATGAAAAGGGGTGGTCGAACCGTCTGGTGGCGGGGGACTCCCTCCTCGTCATGAACTCCCTCCTGACAAAGGAGAGCATGGGCGGGAAGGTCCAGATGATCTATATCGATCCTCCGTACGGGATCAAATATGGGTCGAACTTTCAGCCGTTCACGAACAAACGGGATGTGAAGGACCGCTCGGATCAGGACCTGACCCAGGAACCGGAGATGATCAAGGCGTTCCGCGATACGTGGGAGCTGGGGATTCACTCCTACCTGACCTATCTGCGTGACCGGCTGGTACTGGCGCGGGAACTGCTGACCGAGAGCGGGTCGGTGTTCGTGCAGATTTCGGACGAGAATTTGCACCATGTGACCGAGTTGCTGTCCGAGGTCTTCGGATCGCAGAACTTCATCAGCCTCATCACTTTCAAGAAAACGACGGGTTCGACAGCGAACTTGCTGCCCGGCGTCTCAGACTATCTCATTTGGTTCGCAAAAGACAAAGACCGCTTGAAGTACAATCAATTGTATTTCCAGAAGGAGGCAGGTGGCCTTGGGGGTTCGGCGTATGGTCGAATTGAACTGCCAAGCCGAGAACGGCGCTCGCTTTCCAAGAAGGAAAAACTCGATCCGACGAGTATTCCCGAAGGTTCGCGGATTTATCGTGTCGATAACCTCACGAGCCAAAGCCCCGGCACGCGATATGATGTCGAGTATGAGGGCGAAAGCTTCTATCCCAAGGGATATTGGAAAACCGACCAAGCCTTCATGCCGCGCGTGGTGAAATCCAAGCGCGCGCAGAGTTCCGGCGCAAACCTCTATTATGTTCGGTTCATAGAGGATTTTCCCGTCTTTCCGGTAACGGACAATTGGGATGACACCACGATTGCGGGCTTTGCTTCTGACAAACAGTATGTCGTCGAGACCTCGATCAAAGTCATCGAACGCTGCCTCCTCATGACCACCGATCCCGGCGATCTGGTGCTCGATCCGACCTGCGGCTCCGGCACCACCGCCGTCGTCGCCGAGAAATGGGGGAGGCGCTGGATCACCTGCGACACCTCCCGCGTGGCGATCACGCTGGCCAAGCAGCGGCTGATGACGGCCAGCTTCGACTACTACACGCTGCGCTATCCCCATGAGGGGCTGAAGGGCGGCTTCGACTATGAAACCGTGCCGCACATCACGCTGAAGTCGATCGCCAACAATCCCGACATCGACACGATCTATGCGGAGGATCACCCCAAAATCGAAGCGGCGCTGGATGACCTGAACGCCGCGCTGACGGCATCCCCGCCCGGTCCGTTCAAACCGGCCCAGGGCGTCCGCAAGGGCAAGGCCGTGACCTTCACCAAGGGCGAAACCTTGCACGAATGGGAGGTGCCGTTCGACTGGCCGAGCGATTGGCCGGATGAGGTGCGCAAGCCCTTCGATGCCTTCCACGCCGCGCGCCAGGCGATGCAGGCGCGGATGGACCAGTCGATCAGCGACCATGCCGAACAGGAAACCCTCTACGACAAGCCCACCATCGACAAGAACCGCCTGCGGATCACCGGTCCGTTTAGTGTCGAGGCGGTCCCGGCCCCGACGGTCCTCTCCCTCGACGAAAACTTCGCGCCGGAGGAAGCCGATGCCAGCGTCGCACGGTCCGGCGAAACCTCGCGCCAGGCCCTGTGGCGGGATGAGCTCCTGAAGACCGGCGTCCGCGGCAAGGGCGGCGCCATGCTGAAGTTCGCGGAGTTCGAAACCCTTCCGGGTACGCGCTATCTCCACGCCTCCGGCTCTATCGCTGACACCGGTGAGCGGGTGGTGGTCAGCTTCGGCCCCGAACACGCCGCGCTCGAACAGCGCCAGGTCGAGGAGGCACTGAACGAGGCCTACACCCTGATGCCGAAGCCGAAATTCATCCTCTTCTGCGCCTTCACCTTCGACCCGGAGGCGGCCAAGGACATTGACGAGCTGAACGTCCCCGGCATCACCTTCCTCAAGGTGCAGATGAACACCGATCTGTTGACAGAGGACCTGAAGAAGAAGCGCGCGTCCAACGAAAGCTTCTGGCTGATGGGCCAGCCGGAGGTCGAGCTGCGCAAGCGCAAGGACGATTTGTGGGAAGTCGAGGTCCACGGGTTCGATTACTTCAACCCCAAGACCGGCGAGATCGAAAGCGGCGGCAAGAAGCAGATCGCCATGTGGTCGCTGGACACGGACTATGACCAGCGCTCCCTGATGCCGCACCAGGTCTTCTTCCCCATGGCCGATGCCAAGGCCGGGTGGAACCGCCTCAAGAAAACAATCCGCGCGGAACTCGACGAGGACCTGTTGGAGCAGTTCCACGGCACGGTATCGCTGCCATTTGAAGCCGGGGACAATCGGCGCGTCGCGGTGAAGATCGTCGATGATCGCGGGATCGAGTCGCTCAAGATCATCCCGCTCGAGGGCTGATCCATGTCCCTTATCATCAACACACCTTATCAGTGTCCGGAACAGCACTGGGTCGAAGGCAAGGGCGGGAAGCTCGAGATCAAGCCTGAGCGCCGGCCCGCGAGCTATGACGTCTTCGATGCGCGCAACAACACCAAGCGGACGGAAACCCTCGATCTCGTCAACACCATCCGCGAGCGGGTCGATCAGTGGCGGGCCGACGGCTACCCGGGCGTGACCATCGTCACCCGAAAGCTGCTCGAGCATTGGCACGACGATGATGCCCGTCAGTACCCGTTCTATTTCTGTCAGCTTGAGGCCGTCGAGACGCTGATCTGGTGGGTCGAAGGGGCGGAGGCCTACAAGCAGGGCATCCATATCCCCGGCGATGGCGGGGACTGGCAGCGCCTCTGCAACAAGATGGCGACCGGCGCGGGCAAAACCACCGTGATGGCGATGATCATCACCTGGCAGGTCCTGAACGCGCTGACCTACCCGAAGCGCAACAAGGATTTCAGCAAGGCTGTCCTGATCATCGCTCCCGGACTGACCGTGAAAGGGCGCCTGCAGGTCCTGATCCCCACCGAGGGGAGCTATTACGACGAGTTCAATATGTGCCCGTCCGAGGCGCTGCGCTCGAAGCTCAATCAGGCCGAGGTGCTGATCGAGAACTGGCATACGCTGATGCCGCTGAAGGACGTCACCCGATCCGTGGTCAAGAAAGGGGCGGAGTCGGACGAAGCCTATTCCCGGCGCGTCCTTGGCAAGCTTTCGGCGTATAAGGACATTATCGTCATCAATGACGAGGCGCACCACGCCTATCGGAAGCCGCCTGAGCTGAAGATCAGCAAGAAGCAGGCGGCGGAGCAGGGGATCGACCTCGACGAGGCAACGCGCTGGATCGAAGGTCTTGACCGCATCCACAAGACGCGGCGGATCCAGCGTTGTTTCGACCTCTCCGCGACGCCTTTCGCCCCCACAGGCAAGAAGAGCACGGACACGGCTCTGTTCGACTGGATCGTTTCGGATTTCGGCCTGAACGATGCCATCGAAGCGGGCCTCGTGAAGACGCCCCGTGTCGTGGTGCGGGACGACGCGGTGCCTGATGCGCGGACACTGCGGTCCAAGCTTTATCACATTTACCGCGATCCATCGGTCTCCGAAGACTTGAACCGCGCAGGAGCCGAGCCGCACGAAGCGCTGCCCAAGCTCGTCCAGGATGCCTACACGCTCCTCGGTGCCGACTGGCGTCAGCACCGCGAGGATTGGGCTAACGCTGGGCACCATTCGCCGCCGCTGATGCTGACCGTCTGTAACCGGACGGAAACAGCAGCCCGGATCGAGCACTATTTCAATCAGGGCGATGCTCATTGGCCAGAACTTCAGGCGCCTGAGCGCACTTTGCGGGTCGACTCCAAGGTGCTGGACAAGGCGGAGGTCGGCGAGACCGCCACGTCCGATAAGGACTACGAGGCGCGCCTCGCGGCCATCGTCGATGCGGCCGATATCCCTGAAACACGGAAAAGGGATCTTCAGAGCCTGAAAAAAGAAGAGCTCCTTCGCGCGATCATCGACAATGTCGGCAAACGCGGGGCGGCAGGGCAGGACCTCCAGAACGTGATCTCTGTGGCGATGCTCTCAGAGGGCTGGGACGCCAAGAACGTCACGCACATTATGGGGCTTAGGGCGTTCACCTCGCAGCTCCTGTGCGAGCAAGTGGTGGGTCGCGGTCTGCGGCGGGTGTCCTATGACACGGACGAAAACGGCTTGTTCCTGCCCGAATATGTCAACGTCTTCGGCGTTCCACTTTCGATTTCCGAAACGAGCGATAGCGGTGCTGCACCGCCATCGCCAAAGCCGACCTCGCAAATAGAGGTGGTCCCCGAACGTGCCAACCTCGAAATCAAATGGCCTAATATCCTCCGTATCGAAACGGTGGTCACGCCGCAGCTGCTCATCGACTGGGGCGAGGTCCCGCCGTTGACGCTTAATCCGACGGCGACGCCCATCTCAGCGGACCTCGCACCCGCGCTTGGCGGCGCCACTGACATGAGCAAGGTCTCAGCCATTGATCTCGAGCAGCTGCCAGATGGTTTCCGATTGCAACGCCTGATCTTCCAGGCAGCGCGGAAATGCTTTGCGGAGTTGCGCCATAGTTTCCGGGGAACGGAGGACTACCTCGCCTCCCAGCTGGTCAGGCACATCGAGAGGTTCCTTGGTTCTGACCTGCTCGATATCCCGTCGCTCTTCCATTCGGATCCCCTGAGGCGGCGCATCCTCATCGCCCTGAACATCGATCTCGTTGTTCAACACTTGATGCGACATGTGAACGAACAGAACACGGAAAAACTTGCCCCGGTCTTCGATGAGGATGCGCCAATCGGTTCGACGGGGCATATGCGGACGTGGTACACGTCAAAACCGAACTTCCCGGCTGTCAAATCCCATATCAGTCACCTTGTCGGCGACTCATCCTGGGAAGGGTATGCCGCGAACCTCTTCGAGAAGGATTCCGCGGTCGTCAGCTTCGCGAAAAACGACCATCTCGGCTTTCAGGTGCACTACATGTGGGGCGGCTCGCGGCGCCGCTACCTGCCAGACTTTCTGGTGCGCTTGACAAATGGGCGGACCCTTGCGCTTGAGATCAAGGGGAAGGACAGTCCGCAGAACAAGGCCAAACGCGATGCGCTGGATCTTTGGGTCAGAGCGGTCAATGAAGCAGGCGGCTTTGGCCGCTGGTCGTGGGATGTGGCTTTCGCGCCTGGCGAGATAAACGATCTTCTCGCCAAGCATACTCAGTAGCAGGCTTTGGGTTGCGATACAGCTTGGTTTGGCCGGGGTCGGTGAGAAGCCGTGTGCTGATCAGAGCGACAGATCTTGATCGAGAGAGCTGTCTTGCTCTTTGCCGGTTGCCTCGTTTCTCTGTTCCGCTCCTAAGGCAGGCACCGACAGATTGCTTGTCATGCCCGTGCCCTGATGTGATCCTAGATCGGTCAAATCCCCCATGCGGCCCTCCGTCTCCATCGCCGACGCCTTCAGGCCCGTCTGTCGCTGCAGCGTATTCAGCACACGCTCTTCGTCATCCACAACGAGCGCAAGGGTGTCGGCTGACCGGCTTATCGACACGTAAAACCCGACCTGGCTCGTCAGTGCCCGTTCCTTAGAATCCACCACAGCGACCACGTCGTTTGCCGTGCGGCCCTGAGCGGCATGGGAGGTCATCGCGTAACCGTGGGTGAGGGAGCGGAGTGCAGGATCGTTA
The DNA here is from genome assembly GCA_963922235.1 of uncultured Parvularcula sp. GTDB lineage: Bacteria > Pseudomonadota > Alphaproteobacteria > Caulobacterales > Parvularculaceae > Parvularcula. Next base: position 21,936 of record CAWUIJ010000032.1, read on the forward strand.
CGATCGAACTGCCGCTGCGTGCCGCCCACATTCAACGAAACTGTCCCTTCATCCCAGCCCACCACCTTCCCCGCGTCCATGGCCGAAAGGCCAGTGTCGGGATCGGACCGTGTGAACATCACGCTGTCGCCGCGGCGAAGCTCGAGGGGTTCCTCGCGGTGGAGGGAGTAAGGGGTGTTCTCATAGCGGCCCTGCAGCCGTGAGAGCGGCACCGTCTGGTCCTTGCCGCGGGAATTGCGCAAGGTGAGGCTTCCGCGCTCTTCGTCCACCGCCGTGATCAGCCGTCGCGTGTTCTTCTTGGCATTGATCGCATCGAGGCGGGCATGGAACTGAAGGATGTCGCCGGCCGCATAGCTGCGCGGGCTCATGGCTTCCGCGCGGGTCAGGTTCTTCGACCTGAGCACCGAGATGGTCGTTGTCTCCGCGCTCAGCCGTCCATCGGCAATGAGGTCCGATCGGATGCCCTGATTGATCGCCTCTCGCAGGCGGTGGCTCGGGGCGACGAGCAGCGCCTCGTCTTGTTTGTCCTTCGGCAGGGAGCGCCATGCCTCGACGGCGCCCCCAGCAAGCTCGCTGGGACGCTCGACGATATTGGCCTCGAGTCGTTTCATGGCGGCTGCGACGTGGCCTTGCGCTGCCGCTTCCACGGCCGCTCGCTGATCGCGGTGCTGCTCGTCCTTCGGCAGGCGGACGATTTCCTTCATGATCGCGGTCGGCAGGCCCGCCCGCTGCGCGATGTCGAAGGGCCGCCCGGCATCCACTGCGCCATGTTGCCGCCGGTCACCTGAAAGGACGATCCTCGCGGGGCTGAGGGCGATCAGCCTTTCGAGCAGGGCGTTCATGTTCCGCGTCGAGAGGAAAGACGCTTCATCGATGAGGACGATGGTGTTCTTGATGTCCGGCGGAAGCGTCCCGCGCCCTGCATCCCTTAGGAAGGCCGACACGGTCCGGCTGTCGAAGCCGCCGCTCTCCTCGAGCGTCTTGCGCGCCGAATGGGTGGGGGCGAGGCCCAGCACCTTGTAGCCGTCCTTCTTCGCGAGCGGCGCGAGATGGCACGCGAGGGTGGCCGTCTGCCGCATCATGGTGGTCTTGCCCGTCCCGGCATAGCCCTGCACGCCGACCAGGCGGTCTCGGCCGCCGAGAATGAGGTCGATGGCCGCCTTCTGACCCGGCCTCAGCGTGGTGTTGGCCAATGCTGTGGTGAGTGCCTGACCGTTCACGAGCGGATCCGCCTTTCCCGCCTCCTTGAGCAGCGCGAGCGTCTTTTCCTCATGGCTGATGCTGCGGCGCGTCGTGGCTTCGGCATTCGGGTCTCGAGGCGCGACCAGAAGCTTTTCCGATCGCCGGAGGAGACGCAGTTCCCTGTCGATGTCGCGCAAGGTGACGCCGTCGGCGGCATGTTCGAGGGCGGTGCGCCGGACATGGTGGAGGGAGAAGGCGGCTTCCCGTTCCTCGTGGTGGCGAAGGCCGAAGCTGACGGCGGCGCGCGCCGCATAGTCCCGTTCCGACGCCGCCCGTTCGAGCTTGTACGGATCGTTCTCGGCGAGCCGCAGGGTCCGCGTCGGCCGGAACAG
>CAWUIJ010000033.1:0-22613 GCA_963922235.1 uncultured Parvularcula sp.
CCGATGAGGACGGCCTCTGTGACCGCGACGGGGTCATGGGCCCCATCGTCGGCCTGGTGGGTAGCCTGGCCGCGGGCGAGGCCATCAAGTTCCTCTGCGCGATCGAGCCCACGCTCGATGGGCACCTCCTCATTTTAGATGGCCGCACGGGCACCATTAGACGGGTCAAGCTGGCGCGTGATCCGGACTGCCTTGTCTGCCGCGGATAGCCTGAATGAACATTCATGTTCAGTTTTAGGGCCTTGGGGAAACTGCAGCCTTCCCCTCTGACTTGTTGCGCTGCACAAACGAACGCATGATCCTTGCGCAAGACAGTTCAGCTGAGCGACCAATGGCGGTCGATTCCGCCGTCACGGTTGCGGAATCAGCGACCTCAGCACCCAGTTGGTTTCTGGCCGTGCTTGTGCTCATTGCCATCGTGTTCGCGGCCCGCCCCCGTAAAGACGACCTTGATGGTCGAGGGAGGTGACGGCCGGCCAAGGTTCGTCCTATCTCCGCCCACAACAAAAAGCGGAGGTCCCCATGCTTCTTCCTCAAGATGATCCAATCGTCGTCGTGTCCCTCGCCCGCACGCCCATGGGCGGCTTGCAAGGTGACTTGGCGAGTTTGAAAGCACCTGACCTTGGCGCCCTTGCGATCAAAGGCGCGCTCGAGCGCGGGGGTATTGCGCCGGAGGCCGTCGACGAGGTGCTGATGGGCTGTGTCCTACCCGCTGGCCAGGGCCAAGCGCCCGCGCGCCAAGCGGCGATCCATGCGGGGCTTCCCCCATCTGTTCCGTGCACCACGGTCAACAAGATGTGCGGCTCCGGGATGAAGACCGTGATGATGATGGCCCAAGCGATTGCTGCGGGCTCTGTCACAATCGGTGTCGCGGGCGGCATGGAGTCGATGACCAACGCGCCCTACCTCTTGCCCAAAGCGCGTTCCGGTTACCGCATGGGCCATGGCCAGGTGATCGACCACATGTTCCTCGATGGACTGGAAGATGCCTATGAAGGCGGCCTCATGGGTTCCTTCGCTGAGCTGTGTGCGGACAAATTCACCTTCAGCCGCGAGCAGCAGGATGATTACGCGATCGCGAGCCTTGAGCGGGCCGTGACGGCATCAGACAAGGTGTTTGCGGACGAAATTGTCCCCGTCACCTTGAAGACCAAAGCAGGGGACACGGTTGTCGACCGGGATGAACAGCCCTTCAAAGCACGGCCTGAGAAGATCCCGCACCTGAAACCAGCCTTTCGCAAAGATGGCGGCACGGTCACAGCCGCCAATGCAAGCTCGATCTCTGACGGTGCCGCGGCGCTCGTCATGATGCGGAAGAGTGAGGCGGAAAGCCTCGGCATCACACCGCTGGCGAAGCTGACAGCAATGACCAGCCACGCCCAAGAGCCTGCCTGGTTCACCACCGCGCCAGTGGGGGCTCTTCACAAGCTCTTCGATGCGGAAGGCACCGGCGCCAGCGATTACGATCTTTTTGAGGTCAACGAGGCGTTCGCTGTCGTGCCGCTCGCTGCGATGGCCGAGCTCAGCATCAGCCATGACGTAATGAACGTGAATGGCGGCGCCTGCGCGCTTGGCCACCCGATCGGTGCCTCTGGTACACGGATCATCGGTGGGCTTATCAACGCCCTCCGCCACCGCGGGCAATCGCGCGGCGCAGCAGGGATCTGCATCGGCGGCGGCGAAGCCACGGCCATCGCGGTCGAGATCCTGAACTAGGATCCGGGCCCTGAACGTGGCTGGATTGATAGTCGGCACGAGGGGCAGCTTTCGCCGATAGGCGACGCAGTCCTGACCTTGGCGAGCGGCTGACTTGAGGCGAGTTTAAGCCGCTCGTTGAACGCGGCGACTTACCAGGGTTGGTACAACCCAAATATCCAGTGATCGCAACTTGTACTGTCGGTTACAAAGCTCTCAGAGACGTCTATTGAAAGCGACTCGTCTTCGCCGGAAGCCTTATTCCCCGATCACCCGCGGGCATGATAGGAACGCCGGTGTTTTACGCAGAGGACAGGAGGAACAAAATGATACCGACCAGATGTATGGTTCAGGCCGGACAAATAGCCGACTCTACGGAAGCGCAGTTGCGTGAGGATATGAAAGCGTTTGCGGAAAAATCTTTTGGCAGCGAACCTTTCATTCAATGGGTCGTTGTGCCGGAGAACAGCGGTTTTACCGCCGCAAAACCTTCAACTTCAGTGATCGTACAAATGATGTCCAACCGTCCGCTGAAGACGCCGGAGCGAATCGAAATGCTCAAGGAGCTTTGCGACATCTGGATTGAGAGAACGGGCAAGTCGATGAACGAAGTGGTTTGCGCGGTTGCTGATCCTTTTGTTCAAGACGCTGCGTAACGGGAGACGATCATGCCCTTATATGTTTGCAACACCCGCAAAGGCGGCATTTCCGACGCTGCGAAAGAAAAGATCGCAAAAGACATCACAGATATTCATTGCGACGTCACCGATGCGCCGCCTGATTTTGTCCATGCCTTCTTTTTTGAAGAGGCCGATGAACTTCCTCTTGGCAACAATGCGGCTGTGCTCCACGGAAATATTCGCTTTGGTCGAAACGACAAACAAAAAGCCGAGATCATTGATCGCATGCGGGCGTCTATTCACACTCATAGCGGGTTACAAGCAGACGAGATCTCAGTGAGCATCTCAGACACACCGGCAAGCTGGGTGATGGAAGGTGGTGAATTGTTGCCGGAGCCCGGCGAAGAAGCCGAGTGGCTAAAAGCGCTCGATCAAAAAATCGCAGCGACCAACAGTAGCTGAGTTGGTCCATTTTGGTCCTATAGTTTTGTAAGCAGCCAGCTGACGTCAGGAACTGTGGTTGTACTCGGCGCTGGCGTTGCCAAAGGCATCGCCGGTGGCGAAGCCACAGCCATCGCGATCGAGATCCTGAACTAGGATCCGGGCCCTGAATCTGGCTTGATTGATAGCCTGCACGAGGGGCAGCTTTCGCCGATAGGCGACGCAGTCCTGACCTTGGCGAGCGGCTGACTTGGGCGAATTTCGGCCTCTAACCAACGCCTTTAAGACAGGCGCGAGCCGCAGTACCTTAAGGCATGGTCAGTGTCTTACTCAAAGATCGAAATCTGCTCTTCATCCATGTGCCTAAAACTGGTGGTGGATCGATCAGTCGAGCGCTGCGCTCTGAACCGGATGCCGTTCTGTACCCAGTACATGGGATGGCGGTAGCGGAGCCTTGCATCAGCCAGCTTTCCCAGCAGCTTGACAAACCTCTGAATGAGTACCGCACGGTCGCTTTTGTCCGAAACCCTTGGGACTGGACAGTATCTGGATATCTTCACGTTACAGAGAACATGCGAGCTTATGACAGCCCCCCGACGTTCAAGGAGTTCGTGCATGGGAACTGGCTAGGGGCAACAATTTTGCAGTATCCGACGAAATTCACGGAGCCTGAGGCGTACGTCGCTTATCACACCCAGATTACGCCTTGGATGCACTTGTTTCCTTCTGGATCAAACGCCTCCATTCATCATCTTTGCACATATGAAAATCTTGAGCGGGACGCAAAAGAGGTCTTAGGAATAAAAACACCATTACCTCACGCAAATCGTTCAAAGCGCGATCATTACTCCGGCTACTACGATGACGAGACTCGCGAACGTGTCGGTATTCGGCATGCCGATCTAATCAACGCGATCGGCTACGTCTTTTGACTGAGCATAAGCTCGAGCGTCGGTTTTGGGGCGTCTTAAGTCGCTCGCGAAGTCGGCACCAAACGGCAACTCTTGGCCAATGTCAGCCGTCCGTTCCTTTTGTGGTTTCGAAAACTCGGCCTTACACGAAGCTATAAGGATCAATGTCGACGACGCGGCGGACGGCGCTTGTGGCCTTCACGCGTGAGAGCCAATCGGCGGTGAAGGCTTGGAGGGAGCGCCCTCGCACGGCTTTGATCAAGAACCGTACACGGTAGACCCCGCGCAAGCGATAGAACGGCGCCGGGGCAGGGCCCCAGGCCTCAATTCCCTCGGCCTGCGGAATGACTTGGGCCAAGGCGCGTGCTTCGGCGTTCAGTTTCTGCTCGTCCTTGCCCGACAGAATGAGCCCCGCCAGGCGGCCGTGGGGCGGCAAACCAATCTCCTCCCGGCAACCAAGCTCCATCCCGAAAAAGGCATCGCGATCACCACTGGCCAAGGCCTCGGTCACGCGGTGCTGGGGCTGGTAGGACTGGAGAAGCACCCGGCCCTTGGCTGCGCTCCGGCCTGCGCGGCCTGCCACCTGGGTCAGCACCTGGTAAGTCCGCTCCGACGCCCGCAGATCTCCGCCCGCGAGCCCAAGGTCAGCATCCACCCCCACCACCAATGTCAGCCCAGGGAAGTTATGGCCCTTGGCCGCCGCCTGCGTGGCGACAAGAATGTCAATCTCACCTGAGGTCATCCGTTCCAGGAGGGCTTTCGCCGCCACAGGGCTTTCAATGGTGTCAGACGAGAAGACCTCGACAGTGGCGTCAGGCCACCGGGTCTTCGCCTCCTCCGCCACCCTCTCCACGCCAGGGCCGCAAGCAGCAAGAGAATCCTTGGCGCCGCAATGGGGACAGGTCTCAGGCTTGGGCATCGAGAACCCTGTTTGGTGGCAAACGAGACGCCCGGTGTAGCGATGCTCCACAAGCCATGTGTCGCTGTCGGGCGCGGTCATCCGCTCGCCGCATCGCCGACAGATTGTGACGGGGGCATACCCTCGGCGGTTGAGGTAAAGAAGCGCCTGCTGATCTTTTTCGAGTGTGGCAGTGATCGCAGCCACGGCCGGCTCGGCAATCCACATCCCCTGCTCGGGCGGGGTGTCCCGCATATCCAGAACATCGATGTCGGGCATCACCGCAGGGCCAAAGCGGCTTTTCAGCTGCACCCGCTGATAGCGCCCCTCTTCGACATTCAGCACGGTCTCAAGCGAAGGCGTGGCTGAGGCCAAAACCACAGGAAACCGCTGTTGCGCACCCATCGCCACGGCCATGTCGCGCGCGTGATAGAGGATGCTCTCCTGCTGCTTATAGGCCGGGTCATGCTCCTCATCGACGACCACCAGGCGAAGGTTCTGCCAGGGAAGGAACAGCGCTGACCGTGCACCAACGACCAGTCGGCAGGAGCCATCGAGCACCCGCTTCCAAATCCGTCGTCTTTGGGCAGATGAAATATCAGAATGCCAATGGGCAGGCGCCGCGCCGAAGCGCTCCTCCAGCCGCTTGAGGAAAGGCAGGGTGAGCGCGATCTCTGGCAACAGCACCAATGCCTGGGCCGAGGGATCACGGCGGAGCGTTTCGGCCACCGCCTCGAGATAGACCTCTGTTTTCCCTGACCCCGTGACCCCGTCGATCAGGACTGTGCCTGAACCTTGGGCGATGGTTTGGCGCAGCGCCTCAGCCGCCTCCGCCTGTCCAAGGTCCAAGTCGCGCCCAGGCCGATCAGGATCGGGCGCCGTGAAAGGTGGGTCCGGATCAAACATCACAGGCTCAAGAGCGCCTGCCTGCGCTAGACTGCGCACGACCCCCTCTGTGACACCTGCGCGCTCCGCCAAGTCTTTCGCGGTGAGCGCACGGTCGCCAGCGGCATCGAGCACAGCGCGCCTTTTGTCCGTGAGCTTTAAACCTTCTGGCAAAGGAGCTTTCCGAAAGCCCGTCCGCCCACGAACATCTGCCAAGCCCTGTTCGCCGCGCAACACCATCCTAAGGACGCCACCACGGCTCACCATGTAGTACCTTGCGACCCAATCAACGAAGGCGAGAAGCTTGGGCTGCAAAGGCGGAACATCGTAGCGACGAACGATGGCTTTGAGCTTTGCATCGGGCACGGAAGGATCCGGCGCATCGTGCCAGATCACGCCGGTCATCTGCCGCGGACCGAGGGGCACAGTGACGATGTCACCGGGCTCCACGTTCAGCTCATCCGGCACCTCGTAATCATATCCATCACCCACCGGCATCGGCAGCAGCACCTTCGCCCGTCGGCGCGGCGCTGGCTCTTGAGGGACAGACTGGGGCGCAATGAGAGTCATGGCCTGGCGAGATACCACGCCCTGCACGCACGTGCGAGCACAGCTGCTTGTTGGTGCAAAAGATACCTTCCGTCGGCTAAACGGCTCCCCATGAGCATTCGTGTCATCTCCGCCGCCTTCATCCTTCTCATCGCAGCCTGTGGAGGCCCATCCCAGGACGAGGGGATGGCTGCCCACACGGCCTCTGAGCAATTGGCCAACGTGATCAACGATCATTGGGAGCTGGTGCTCCAGGAAAATCCCGTTCTTGCAGCCCGCTTGGGCGACGAAGCGGGCCTTGGGCGGCTCTCAGACCCTTCGATCGAGGCTTATGAGGAAGGTGTGAATGCCCGGCGTTTGCTGCTGGCACGCTTGGACACCATCGATAAGGCCGTGCTGAGTGACGAAGAACGTCTCAATCACCGGCTTTTGCGGATGCAACTCCAAGAAGCCCAGGACGAAGCGGTTTTTGGCGGCAAATACCTCACCGTGACGACCTACAGCGCGCCTCACTCGAGCCTTGCGCGTCTAGCCGAAGAAACCCGCCTCCGCCGGGAAGCGGACTACCAATCCTATGTGGACCGGCTCGCCGCGATGCCAGGTTTTCTCGCCAAGGCCGCGGTGCGGCTGCAGCGGGGCGTGGATGCAGGATGGACGCAGCCCTGCGAAGCCATGATGGGCTTCGAAGCGACGTACAAAACGCATATCGTCGATGACGTGAACACGTCGGTGTTCCTCGTCCCCTTTGAGAACAAAGGCAGCGTGAGCGACGACGTGCATGCCGCATTCTTAGCGCAGGCCAAAGACTTGGTGAGCGACCAGGTCATTCCGGCCTTCCGCCGCTTTGGCGCCTTTTACGAGGGCCAGTACCAACCCAACTGCCGCACGATTGTCGGGATCGCGAACGCGCCCAATGGCGCAGCTTATTACGAGCAGCGGGTCCGCAGCTTCACAACAACGCGCCTGACCTCAGACCAGGTCCACAATATCGGCCTAGGGGAAGTCGCGAGAATCCGTGAAGAGATGAATGCTGTGGCTGCAGAAGCTGGCTTTGATACTCTGACCGCATTCCAGGACCACCTTCGGACGTCGCCGGAGTACTATCCCACAACGGAAGACGAGCGCATCGCAGCTGCCTCCACCATCGCCAAGAAAATGGACGGAAAGCTTGTCGAGTTGTTCACGGTCCTGCCGCGGATGCCCTACACGATCGAGCCTATTCCGCTCGATATCGCGGAAGGGACGACCACGGCGTATTACTCACGCCCTGCAGCGGATGGCTCTCGCGCTGGCATCTATTGGCTGAACACCACGTTTTTGAACACCCGCCCCTTGTATGAGCTTGAAGCGCTCACTCTGCATGAAGCGGTTCCGGGCCACCACCTTCAGATCGCACTGATGCAGGAGCTTGATCTACCGAACTTCCGGCGGTTTGGCGGTTTCACAGCCTTTGTGGAGGGTTGGGGCCTTTATTCTGAGCGCCTTGGCCTCGAGGTTGGGTTTTATCAGACGCCTGAGGACAATTTTGGCCGCCTCTCCTATGAGATGTGGCGAGCCTGCCGATTGGTTGTTGATACAGGTATGCACGCGAAAGGTTGGACTCGCCAACAGGCGATTGACTACATGCTCGAGAACACGGGGCTTTCCGAAAACAACATTACCCGTGAGGTCGACCGGTACATCACCTGGCCGGGCCAAGCGTTGGCCTATAAAATTGGTGAGCTGAAGATCAGGGAGCTTCGCGCTAAGGCGGAGGAAGAGCTCGGCAACGATTTCGATCTTCGACTTTTCCACGACGTGGTTCTGGGAAGCGGCGCTATTCCGCTGGCCGTGCTCGAAACCCATGTGGACGCCTTCATCGCTGAGCAGAAAGAATTGGCGGGCGCCGAGTGACCAGCGTCCTTTTTGTCTGCCTCGGGAACATCTGCCGGAGCCCCGCAGCTGAGGGCGTTTTCCGCGACCGTGCTGCTGCGGCTGGCCTTGATGTCACTGTGGACAGCGCTGGCACAGGTGCCTGGCACGCGGGCGAGCCGCCCGACCGCCGCATGATCGCTGCCGCTGCACGCAGGCGCTATGATCTTTCAGCTCAGAGGGCCCGCCGGGTGGATGATGGCGACGGCTACAGCTTTGACTATATCATCGCCATGGACGCCTCGAACCTCGCCGACCTCAAAGACCGCGCACTGCCGGACTGGACCGCGAAGGTCCGTATGCTGCATCCCGGACGGGACGTTCCTGATCCCTATTACGGCGGCGACAAAGGCTTCGACCTGGTGCTCGACATGCTCGAAGACGGCATCGATACCTTGATCAAAGAGATCCAAGCGGGTGCCTAGCGTCCTCTTCATTGGCCTTGGCTATTCCGTTCGTCCGTTGGCCGATCGATTGACCAGTGAAGGATGGCACGTCGCCGGCACCACCCGGTCCCCAGACAAAGCGGCCGCGCTGACCGAGGCTGGAATCGAAGCTTTGATCTGGGAAGCTGGATCGCGTCTTCCGGCGCGCATCTCTGGCGTCGATGCCGTGATCATCTCCGTCGCACCGCGGGAGGGCTCTTGTCCTGTCGCCAGCGCCATTGGCACCGCTGCCCTCCAGAGCAGCCAGCGACTGCTCTACCTCTCATCATCAGGCGTCTACGGAGATTACGACGGTGCGTGGATTGACGAGACCGCTGCGTGCCGCCCCGGCACCGAACGGGGCATTGCGCGCCTGAAAGCAGAAAACCAATGGGTGAGCCTCGCCCAGGAAACACGTTCCCAGCTGACCCTTTGCCGCCTCGCCGGTATCTATGGTCCTGGCCGCAACGCTGTGGAGTCGTTGGCTGGTGATACACCAGGGGCAAGAGCAGGCCTCTCCCGCCGGCTGATCAAACCGGGGCAAGTCTTCAACCGCATCCACCGCGATGACATCGCCGCCGGCCTTTACGCCCTTCTCCACACGGACGACACGCCCGAAATCGTCAACTTCACCGACGACGAGCCGAGCCCGCCAGCCGATGTGATCACCTTTGCAGCCAGCCTCCTCGGCATCCATCCGCCCCCAGAGGTGCACTTTGATGACATCAAAGACGAGCTCTCATCCATGGCGCAGAGCTTTTACGCGGAAAACAAGCGGCTGAAGAATGAGAGGCTGAGAGAGCTGGTGGGCACTCTTCTGTACCCGACCTACCGCGAGGGGCTTTCCTCGATCGCAAGGGCTCGCAACGTCGCCACGTGACCCAGGCACAACCGTTCGCGAGGCAAGGGCGTCACATCACTTGCACGGGATTGTAATCTGGAATGGTCCGTGATCTGATCCGCTATAACGGGGAAGCTCTTTCAGGTCGAAGTCGATATTGCCAATCGCCCAGTCGAGATTGGCGCCGCTTTCATGCCGCGGACCCGGTAATGCATGAAGGCCGAACTCCGCTGCAATGTCCCGCGGGTCAAAGTTGAAATCACCAATGATCACAAAACGCTCACCGCCAGGAAGCTCAGTCATCACCACACGAATGATCTCATGAAGCTCAGCCTGTTGCCGGGTTGTGGAGCTGCGCCCCGAGGTGAGGTGAACATTGATCACCCAAATGCCGCCGCGCAGGCGGACAGCGACCGCTGGCCTGTTGGCGTTCTTACCCGCCCCAATCGGGATTTCGTGCGAACCGCCAGGGCGTTCTTTTGTATGGGTGACAACGGAACAACCATCATCCATGGACGTTGCCGTGCTTGAAACCGTATTGAGAGCAACCCCAGTTGCGACCTTGCCATGAACACGCGCGCCGCCCTCTTGAATACAGATTGCATCCGCACCAGCGTTGAGCGTGATGTGATTGACAGCACGTTCACCACTCTGTTGACAGTTATAGCTCGTAATCGTTGTGCACATAAGACTGAGACCAACCCCTTGTAACCCTCCGCAGCTTATGCGGGTGCTCGCCATGATTGCAACACTCCAGCGTGCAAGTGGCCCAAGGATGAGCGCCCTGAGGCGATGGCGAGGTGGACCAATCAAGAAGGTCCTTCCATGAGAGGATCTATGGACGCCGCGTTACAACTGACGAGCCTCATGGACCCACGATCTGATGCCGATCGTTGTGTTCCGGAGGGGGCGCCCTCAACGCTGCTTCTTTCAGCAGATCGCCTGGAGCGCATCACCATCTGCACACGCCCCTTTCGTGCCGCTGGCCCTCGCCTTGAGGAAGAACAGCTCGAAGGGAAACGCATCATCCATAATTATGGCCATGGCGGTGCGGGGTGGTCGCTGTCTTGGGGCTGTGCGGAGGATATTCTCGGCATGCTCGGTCCCGTGACCGAGTCCGTGGCCGTGATCGGCGCAGGCGCGATCGGCCTCACCACCGCGCTCAGGCTGAGCGCAGCAGGCATCCCCACCACGATCTATGCTGAGAAATTTCCATCCGAGACGGGTTCAGCCAAGGCCACGGGCAGCTGGTCACCGGACAGCCGCGTCGCTCTTGCGACCGATATCCCCGAAGGCTTCGCATCCCATTGGGAGCGATGGGCCAGGCGGTCCTATGCCGTACACCAACATTTTGGTGATATCACAGGCGACACCGTGGAGTATCTGCCGCGCTACACCGTCGACCATAAAAAAACCGCTGCATCACGGGACGCCACACGCACATATGCCCGCTTGAACAGCAACCTCACGGATCTCACCCCAGCGCAAGAAAACATCGATCCTGCAGCCTACGGCTTCTCCATGCCGTTCGGCCGCAAGGAAATGAAGATGACCTTCAATGTTGCTCAGTACACCCAAGACATTGAAACAGCCTATCGCCTGCGCGGCGGCGTGTTCGAACGGCGGACGTTGAAAGACCGCCGCGACGTCGCCGCTCTCACCCAGAATGTGATCGTCAATTGCACAGGCTTTGGCGCCAAGGCGCTGTTCGGCGATGAGAGCCTGATCCCGGTGCGCGGTCAGATCGCCTGGCTCGAAGCGCAACCCGAAGCGCAATATGGCATCGATTTTGGCGGCGCCTCTGCCCTCTCCCGCAGGGACGGCATCGCCATTCAAGACCGCGGCGAGACCGACGACTTTGGCGTCGGCATCCACGACGAAACGCCCGACAGGGCTGAGTTCGAGGCGGTTTTGGCGCGCCTTCAGCAAGTGACGACCTAACGGCCCTGAGCTGCGATATAAAGAAAGCTTTATATCCTCACAAAGCACTGCTACCGGGCGGTTTGAGGACCACGGAGACCCCCATGACCCAGGATTACGCCGTCAAAGACATTGGCCTTGCCGATTTTGGCGAAAAAGAAATTGCTATCGCTGAGCACGAAATGCCGGGCCTGATGGCGACCCGCGCGGAATTCGGTGCAGCGCAGCCGCTCAAAGGCGCGCGCATCGCAGGTTCGCTGCACATGACCATCCAGACCGCCGTTCTGATCCGCACACTCGAAGCGCTCGGTGCGGAAGTTCGCTGGGTCAGCTGCAACATCTATTCGACCCAAGATCATGCCGCCGCCGCAATCGCTGCTGCAGGCACGCCGGTCTTTGCCCATAAGGGTGAGACCCTGGAAGAGTATTGGGACTTCTGCGACCGGATCTGGGAATGGCCAGACGGCTCGCTCGCCAATATGATCCTTGATGATGGCGGCGACGCGACGATGCTGATCCTGATCGGTAGCCAGGCGGAAACCGATCCTTCCGTGCTCGACAATCCGTCCAATGAAGAAGAAGAAGCCTTCTTCGCAACAATCAAACGCCGCCTGGCGAAAGACCCTGGTTTCTACAGCCGCGTCAAAGCGTCGATCAAAGGCGTCACGGAAGAGACCACCACCGGTGTGATGCGCCTTTACCAGCGCGAGAAGGCGGGCACGCTTCCTTTCCCAGCGATCAACGTCAACGACTCGGTCACCAAGTCGAAGTTCGACAACAAATATGGCTGTAAAGAGTCGCTCGTCGACGCGATCCGTCGCGGTACGGACGTGATGATGGCCGGCAAGGTCGCAACCGTCGCTGGCTACGGCGATGTCGGTAAAGGCTCAGCCGCTTCTCTTCGCGGTGCAGGCTGCCGGGTCATGGTCACCGAAGTCGATCCGATCTGTGCGCTGCAGGCAGCGATGGACGGGTTTGAAGTCGTGACCATGGAAGACGCCGCTCCTCGCTCGGATATCATTGTCACTGCGACCGGCAACAAAGATGTTCTGACAGCGGACCACTTCCGTCAGTGCAAGAACATGGCGATCATCTGCAACATCGGCCACTTCGACAACGAAATCCAAGTCGATGCACTGAAGAACTATCCGTGGACGAACATCAAAGATCAAGTCGATATGATCGAGATCGCTAAGGACAAAAAGATCATCCTTCTCTCAGAAGGCCGTCTTGTGAACCTCGGCAACGCTACAGGCCACCCAAGCTTTGTGATGTCCGCCAGCTTCACCAACCAGACCCTGGCGCAGATCGAGCTCTTCACCGACAGCGAAGGCAAGTACGACAACAAAGTCTACGTCCTGCCCAAGCACCTCGATGAGAAAGTGGCCTCCCTCCACCTCGCTCATGTTGGCGCAAACCTCAGTGAGCTGACAGGCGAGCAAGCTGATTATATCGGTGTGTCTCAGACAGGACCCTTCAAAAACGAAGAGTACCGGTACTAAACCGAACAACGGCTTATCAAACCCAAGAAACGGGTGCTCTTTGAGCACCCGTTTTTCTTTGCGGAACCGCTTAGCTGCGCCTTTCTCTAGACAGAAAAAACGTCACGACGAATAATGGTGTTGTCGTCTATCTTGAGATCTTACCGGAGCTTTCAATGACCGCGCTGACATCACCGACCGTCGATTACCTTTCAGACGGCCGTGGTTGGCAGGTTTGGGCGTCAATGGATGCTGACATCGTATCCCCAGACGAGGGCTGGAAGCTCCACATCGCAGCTCCAAAAGTTCACGCCCAGAGCGTACTCAACCGTTTGGCGACCAACGTGTTCTTCAAAGAACGGGCAGCGCATAAGCATTGGAAAAACACGGACCCCATCGGCAATCCAGACGACAATGGCGGCAAGTGGCTGGTCGTTTATCCGGACTCGCTCTATCAGACGATTGTCGTCGCCTCACTGATTGAACACGAGATGACGAAAATGGGCATTGCAGCGCCCCCCGACGGGACAATCCCTTATGAAATCAAGCTAGGCAAAGGCTATAGCTACACCCGCTATGGGTCTTATTACGCTAAAGGCATAAAAGCGGAAGGCGGCGAAGGTTTTCAAGCTGATGTGAGGGAACAAGCCAAGCCTGCCTGGATGGAAAATGTCTTTCTTCGGTATGGGCAATTGGTTGCTGCTCCTGGATCGCGCGGAGCAATAGCGATCCCAGGATTCAGTATGGCGGAGCTGACCCGCAAATTTCCTCAGTACGGTTGGAGTAATATCCCAAAGGAGTTCCGCGGTGTCTGACAAGGCCAACGACGGACCGAATTGCGTTTAGACCCCAGATGGTGAAGAACTTCACGGTCAGTCTTTCGGGGAGAGAGTCATGGGGCTTCGCAGTTTTGCGTTTGGAATGGTGGTTGGTGCTGGCGCCGTCTTAGGCGGCCAGTATTATATGGCGACCAATGACGGTGAGATCTCACCAGTTGAGACGATCGAAGACATCCTTGGTGAAGTGATGCCGAGCGGGGACGGCTCAGCCAGTGCGCCATCAAGTGCGCCGGAGCCTTCATCCGATGGCCGCACAACCCAGCGCTTCTCCGGCGAAGCTTCCTATTACGCCGAAAGCCTCGACGGAAACCCCACGGCCAGCGGCGAGCCCTATCGCCACAATGCCTTCACCGCTGCCCATCGCACCCTGCCCTTTGGCACACGGGTGCGGGTGACACGGCGTGATACGGGTCAAAGTGTGATTGTCACGATCAATGACCGTGGTCCGTATGCGCATAATCGTGTGATCGACTTGAGCGGTGCAGCGGCTAAAAAGCTCGACATGGACCAGGTGGGTGTCGCCACGGTTGATGTGGAAGTGCTGTCAGACTAGCTCGACAATTACGTTCACGCCTCCTAGGACACAATCGACGATAAGCCGTAGGCGGAATATGTCCTCTTGCGGCACGAAATGTCCCCAGAGGAGCTTTCAATGAACGCACTTTATCGTATCGGCGCAGGCCTTTGGGTCTTTTGGGGCCTCGTGCATATGTTCGCTGGCGTCATGACGATGGCCCAGCCCATCGCGGGTAAGATCGGCGGCATTGCTGATGCTGTCGACAAATTGAGCCTCGAGATGGCTTACCCTGAAGCTGTGGGTGCGATCCTCAACCAACACGGTTGGAACCTGTTTTGGATTGGCGCCTTCACAGTTGTCGGCGGCGTGTTCATCTGGCGACAGAACAAAACGTGGGTTCTCTTCACAGCAGCTGTCGGGGGACTGACGGACCTTGGCTATTTCATGTTTATGGATTTGGGCGGCTTCGTCCATTTCGTACCGGGGACATTGATGACGATCGTCTCAGGTTCGGCGATCATCCTCACGCTTTTGGCCGTGTACCGAGGCCAGCAAAGCACTGACTAGACCTTTCCCTGTGGCGGCCAGCGGCTAAGACAAGTCATGGCTCCTAAACCCTCCTTCTCTCAGGTGATCCCGGTCCTGGAGACCGAGCGCCTGATCATGCGCGAATTCCGCCAGGATACCGATTTTGAACCCTATGCTGAGTTTTATGCGTCAGAGGCCACCCAGTATTATGGTGGTCCGCTCGACAGGTCTGGAGCCTGGCGTGCGGCGGCTGCCATGATGGGCCACTGGGTCATTCGCGGATACGGCGCCTGGGCCGTCGAGGAGAAAGACACAGGAGATTTCTGCGGAATGGTCGGCCTTTGGTACCCCGAAGGCTGGCCCGAGCGCGAGATCACCTGGGCCATGATCGAAGCCAAGCAAGGCCGCGGCTATGCGGTCGAAGCCGCCCTTCGCGCCAAGGCCTACGCGACAGAGATACTCGACTGGGAAAGCGTTTTCAGCTGCATCGCCGCCGACAACGCCCCGTCCATCAAGCTCGCAGAGAAGCTCGGGGCAGCTCTTGATCGCTCCGTGGACGATCCCAAGCGCGGCCGCATCCTCGTCTATCGACACGCCACCTAGTTAGAGAAGCCGTCTCCACGTCCACTGACAGAGCGACTTGTCGCCGGTGGGTTGCGGCGATAGAGGCCGAATAAGGGGGAGGAGGGTTGCGTTTATCCGGACTCCAAAAAACAACGCCATGGCAGGGACAACGGATAATGGCATCAAAACGCACACTCTTTTTGGGGGCGGCCGTGGGCGCGGTTGCTTTTACAGGCCTCACGGTTTCGCATCAGCAAGATGACGCGGTCGCGTTTCTCGACCCGGTCACCATGGCGCGCTCCATGTGCGGTGACGACAACACCTCGCTGAACCGGCGCGCCTTTTTCATCAGCGCTGCCGCTGCTTACGCGCAAGACGAGGAACGTGCAGAGGGCGGCACCCTCTCCGTACCCACCCTGATACGCCTTAGCTATCCAGCGGGTTCGGAGGTCGATGGGGTGCAGGACGCCTTTGATCGCGGTCTGGCCCATGTCTTCAACTTCAACCACTTCGCGGGCATTGAAGAATTCAAAGCCGCCCAAGAGCTCGACCCTTCCTGCACGCTTTGTTTTTGGGCGGAGGGTTTTGCCCTAGGCAGCAACATCAATGATGGCTTCGCCGAGATTCGCCACCAACCGGCTTTCGATGCTGCTGCGAAAGCTCTGGAGCTGGCTGAAGAAGGCACCAAAGACCAGGCGCTCGCAAAAGCGCTGGTGGCGCGTTACGTGCGCGCTGCGGACGGTACCATCTCAGAAGATAGCGCGGCCTTTGCCGATGCGATGGACGAGGCAGCGCTTGCTTATCCAGACGATGATTTGATCGCGACCCTCGCTGCAGAAGCCAATATGGACACCCAACCTTGGGTCTATTGGGACGCCAACGGACGGCTTCCGGTGGGGCGCACGGCCAGAACCCTAGAATTGATCGAGATGGTTCTCGACCGGAACCCCACCTATGTCCCGGCGATTCATCTCTACATCCATATCACTGAAGCCTCCTCGGACCCTTATCGGGCTGAGCCTTTCGCGGATCAGATGGCCGATCTCGTGCCGGAGCTTGGGCACCTCGTGCATATGCCTTCGCACACCTACTACCGGTTAGGTCGTTGGAAAAAGTCGCTTGATCACAACATCATCGCGGTTGCCGTCGATGAGGCTTACATCAATACAGCGGCCAATCCGCATCCGATGTATTCCCACGGATATTATCCGCACAATGTGCACTTTGCCATGACCTCAGCCCAAATGGCCGGTGATGGAGCGACCGCTTTGGCGATGTCGGATAAGTTGGACGTGGCCCTTCCCCCAGAGATGCTAGCGGCGGTTCCATTCATCCAAGCGATCAAAGCTGCTCCTTACTTCACCGCTCTTCAGTTCGGCTCAACCGACGATGTTCTCGCGCTCGGGGATCCAGGTGAGAGCTTTCCTTATCTTCAGCTCGCCCGGCATTATGCGCGCGGCGAAGCCTTCGCGCAGGCGGGTCGGCTCGACAAAGCCGCAGAAGAGGTTGCAGCGCTAGAGGCGCTCGAAGGCCATGCTGGTCTTGCTGAACTTGAAGCTTTGGGCATGCCGGTGTCTGCGGTTCATCAGATTGCCGTTCTTACCGTCCGTGCCCGTATTATGGCGATGTCGGGTGACCTCAAAGGTGCAATCGAAGCGATGGAATCAGCGGTCACCGCGCAATCGACAATGGCTTATATGGAGCCGCCGTGGTGGTACTATCCTGCTTCGCAAACGCTTGGCGGCTACTTGCTTCAAGATGCTCAGTATGAACGCGCGGAAGAAGTGTTCCAGCGGACCCTGCTCCAGTCACCCAACAATGCCTACGCCCTTTTCGGACTTCAGCGGGCCTATAAAGGAATGAACGACCGGGCATCTGCACGGTATGCTGAGAAGCTTTTTAAGGACGCATGGCTTGGTCCGCGCAAAGAGCGGCCCAAAATCACGGCTCTCTAAATGCAAAACCCTCCGTTGCATCATGTGTGCAGCGGAGGCTTCGACCATTTAGATGTTCAGAAACCGCCTCATCCCGCGGTTCCAAAGGAAGTCAGGGAGGAATTTCTTAAAAAAGACAATCGCCCACGGAATGTTGATACGATACCGTAGACGTTCTGACGGGTCACAGGCCGCTTCGTAAACTTGGCGGGCGGCCTCTTCAGGTTCGATAATGACCCTGTCGATTGCTGCGTTCATCCGTTCAGTGATCGCCGCGACAGTTTCATAGGCTTCGTGGTCAAGAAGGTCATAAGCCGTGGTCATTTCTGAGGCCACGGGGCCAAACTCCAGCAACTTGACGCGGATGTCGTGGAGCGAAAGCTCGTACCGCCAAGCTTCCATCATTCCTTCCATGGCAAATTTGGTCCCGACATAGAACACAACGCCAGGCGTGGGCACCAATCCGGAAATCGACGATGCCGTCATAATCAGACCGCCGCCTTGTTTGCGCATAAACGGAAGGACGGTATTGGTTGTATGGATCACCGAAGCCACATTGACCTGGATTAAGTTGTCAATCGCGTCTTGCGATGCGGCTTCGGCAACGCCGATCAAGCTCACGCCGGCATTGTTGTAGAGGACATCAATTTTGCCGAAGCGATTGATCGTTTCTTGCACGCCCTGCTTGATGGATTCGGTCGATGTTACATCGATCTTCAAAGCAAAGGCATTGTCCGCCTTGGCCCACTCTCCTGCGTTTTCAGGCGAACGCATCGAGCCCGCGACATTCCACCCTTGTTTAACGAAATGGGCGGCGACCGCCGCCCCAATGCCTCGTGAGGCACCTGTGATCAGGATTGTTTTCTTATCATTGGCCACGCTTTTGTCTCCAGCGTCATAGAGGACGCCGAGCCTTTAAGGCAGCCGCAAGCGTCCCTTCGTCGAGCACATCAAGCTCTCCCCCAACAGGAACACCATGCGCAACGCGCGTGATAGAAACGCCCCGACCTGCCAGCCTTTCGGTTACATAGTGAGCTGTCGTCTGGCCATCAACCGTCGCTGAGAGCGCAAGTACGATTTCACGGACCTGCGGGTCTGACGCGCGCTCTGACAGACCATCGATCCTCAAATCATCCGGCCCCACACCATCAAGCGGTGAGATCACCCCGCCAAGGACATGGTAAAGCCCCCGATGCGCCCGCGCACGCTCCAGCGCCCAAAGGTCTGCCACGTCCTGCACGACACAAATCACTGACGGGTCGCGGGTATCATCTGTACAGATCCCGCAAGGATCCTGTGCATCCCAGTTGCCGCAGATCGAACACGGCTTCACCGTCTCAGCAACAGTCTGCAAAGCTGCCGTGAGAGGCTGCATCACCGTCTCCCGCTTACGGAGCATATGCAGCGCAGCCCGCGTCGCGGAACGCGGCCCAAAGCCTGGCAGCTTGGAAAGCAACTTGATCAGGTGGTCGAGCTCAGGCCCGGCAGAGGTTCGTGCCATGGGCTAGAACGGCAGTTTCATACCTGGAGGCAGAGGAAGACCGGCGGTCATCTCTTTCATTTTCTCCGCAGTCTCAGCCTCAAGCTTGGCTTTGCCGTCATTGATCGCAGCAGCGATCAGGTCCTCAAGGACCTCTTTGTCCTCTTCAGTGAACATGGCGGGATCGATCGAGACCTTGCGCGCATAACCTTTGCCATTGATCACGACACGGACAAGGCCGCCGCCGGCCACCCCCTCCGCTTCGAGCGCCGCAAGGCTTTCCTGCGCTTCTTGCATCTTTTGCTGCAGGCCTGCGGCCTGTTTCATCATCTGCTGAAAATCCATCGGCATCACACTTTTCTCAGGCCACGCTAGGGCCAGCTGAATATCGCCCCTGAAAAGACCGCCAATCGGCGCAATCCGTCAACCACCCAAGATCGCGAGCAGCTCTCGATAGCGATAACCTATAGCTTTTCCGTCGGTTGCAAAGAGAGCGCTGCATCCAGCAACCGCTTAGTCCGTTTGGATCGGCCGCACCTGGGCGATCGTGGCACCAGGGAACGTCTTGAGCGCTTCTTTGACAAGCGGGTGCTCCTCAATGGCGCGATTTCGCTCCTCACGGAGGGTGGGCGCCGCCTTTTCAGCCTCGCCAAGGATCACATCCCACGTTCCGCCCGTCCAACCGATCAGGCCCGCCTGGATCCGTGACGGCAGGTCAGGCGACGCATCATCGGCGAGGGCAATCGTCAGTGTCTCACCTTTCAGCGCGATGAGCCTCACGGATTTCTCAATCTGCTGACTAAGGATCATATCGCCATGACTTGCAGCCAGCTTCGCAATGTCGGCGAGGCTCTTCGGCTGGGCAGGTTCGGGCGCAGAAGGCGGCGCTGCCGCAGGTGCCGCGACGACAGGTGCGACGGCAGGCATCTCACCCTGACCCGCGAGCACCTCGCCGGGCGTTGGTAAGCCACTCGCAAAGGCCAGGCGCACAAGACCAATCTCAGCCGCCGCTGCCGGGTCCGGAGCATTTTGCGTTTCCTGAAGCGCCTTCATGAGCAGCGACCACGTGCGGGTCAGCGCGGGAAGGACATAGGCCGCAGCCAGGCGCTTGGCGGCTTCCGCATCAGTGGTCCCTGCAGGCCCATGGGCCGCTGCCGCATCGCCCGCAACCTTGGTCCGGGTGATCAAGTGCGTCACATCAAGCAGATCACGGATGATCTCCGCGGGGTCAGCGCCATAGTCATACTGGTGCCTGAACTGCGCGAGCGCCGTCGCGCTGTCGCCCTGAAGCGTCGCCTCGAGAAGCGACCAGCTCTGGCTGCGGTCAGCCAGGCCAATCATCCGGCGTACCGGTTCGGCACCAATGCTCTCGCCTTCGCGGCTCAAGATCGCTTGGTCGAGTAAAGAGAGGCCGTCGCGCACAGAACCCTGGGCCGCACGCGCCAAGAGGTCCAAGGCCTCAGGATCCGCTTTCACGCCCTCTCTCTCAGCAATGGTTCCCAAATAGCTCGAGAGCGTAGGACCATCGAAGCGCTTCAGATCAAACCGCTGGCAGCGAGAAAGCACCGTCACCGGAACTTTTCGGATCTCGGTCGTCGCAAAGACGAACTTCACATGGGGCGGAGGTTCTTCGAGGGTTTTCAGAAACGCGTTGAAAGCGTTCTTGGACAGCATATGCACCTCGTCGACGATATAGACCTTGTAGCGGCCCACCGTCGGCGCATATCGCACCCCCTCAATCAGCTCACGGATATCATCGACACCGGTGCGCGATGCGGCATCCATTTCGATCACGTCAGGATGACGGCCCTCGGCAATGGCGCGGCAATGACGGCCCTCGACAGGCATATCCACCGTCGGCGCGGTCATCTCATCCGTCTCATAATTCAGCGCCCGCGCCAGGATCCGCGCGGTGGTGGTTTTTCCGACCCCGCGGACACCGGTTAAGATAAAGGCATGGGCAATCCGATCCGCTGTGAACGCGTTGCGCAGCGTTCGGATCATCACCTCGTGGCCAATAAGGTCATCGAACGATGTCGGGCGGTATTTCCGCGCGAGAACTTGATAAGGAGCGGTTTCAGTCACTGGTCTTCTTAACCGTGATAGCGCCGCAAACAAAAGGCCCACAGGCAGGTGGCCCCGCCCACAATTTATCAAGATCAACAAGAGGCTAGACGATCGGCAGTTGTTACGAGATCCTCATGATCGAAGGGAAGTTGTAAAAACACGCCGAGGGCACCTATGGCAACGCTTCAAATCGCTCACATCCGTGAGCAGCAAAAAGACCTGATCATCGTCCCGTTGGATCTGAAGTTTGGCTATCGCAAGACCAAGCGTCAGGAAGACATCCTTTGGGATATCAAGCAGGCCGCACGGAAAGCGGGCCTCAAGGGCCACGTGGTGCCTGTCTGGCTGGACGATACTCAGAAGAAGATGAAGTTCATGGCGCCCGAGCCTTGGCATCCCTTCTTCCAAAGCATCGATTGGCCTTGGATGAAGAAGCGTCTCAACAAGACGCTCGAGATCGACTAGCGCTCTTGATCAGCGCGCCAACAGCTTTTCAAGGTGCGCCTCGATCATAGCGATATACTGATCAACAATGCCGTGCCTGTCATGGGCGAGCACGCTTAATCGCACGACATGCCCCCAAAGATGGCAGACCAAGAGCGCCGTGTCCTGCACAGCTGCCTGGTCTACGCTCTCACCAGCGAGATCCATCATGCGTGTGGCAATCACGTCAGCACTGGCCAACGAGTTTTGAAAATCTGTCTCCTGAAGAACAGGCTCCATAGTGGGTGAGGACCAGATCACGAAGAGAGCGGGCCGGGTCTTCACCAGCTCCACATGATCCCTGATCGGTCCCTTGATGCCTCCTAGCACCGTCTGGATCGAGGATGCCCCGGAGAGAGGTTCCTTCAGCGAAGCATCGATCGGCTCCATCTCCTTCGCGAACAGCCGCGCCAAAAGCGCCGTTCGGCGGGGGAAGAACTGATAGACCAAGCCGATCGGCACCCCTGCCCTTTCCGCCACGGCCGTCATTTTGAAGTCGAGATGGCCTTGCTCCACCGCCAGCGCACTCGCGGCCTCTAAGATTGCATCGACCTTTGCCCGTCCGCGGGCTTGGGTGGATTCTTTCCAAGGGAGGGCGGCGGACTGGTGGAGGCGCTGAGTGGCTCCTTTCCCTGGGGCGTTGCGGCCATGGGCATTGTCTCGAACGGCGGCGCGGTGACCATGTGGACCTTTAGCGGGCCACATGTCTTTAAAGAAGCCGTCTGATCAAAGACGGTTTGCGCGAAGCCGACGCGAAAGGCGTCCCGCCCCCTTGGACGATGCAGCGGGAGCCCCGGAGCTAGTCTCCGGCATCACCGCCTGGCGCGAATTGAAAAACATCACCGATCGGTTTGCCAAAGGCCTCTGCGATCAAGAATGCCGTTTCGAGTGAGGGCGCATAGCGGTTCTTCTCGATCGCAGCGATGGTTTGACGTGTGACGCCGACTTTCTCGGCTAGCGCTGCCTGCGTCATCTCTCCTGAATGGAAGCGCAATTCACGAACTTTGTTGCGGAGGCGGGTCTTTTTCATGCGCTCATACGATAGAGCGCAAGCATCACAAGACCACTGACCGTCTCGATACCGAGGATTGCCAAGAACATACCGTTCACAAGAGCATAGTTGCCATCGCCCACAGCCAATCCCAAGACAGCAAAGCTCAATGCCAGATAGAGGAAGCCCCGAAAAACCTGGCTGTTGAGCGTTAGCCGTCGGTCGCGCTCATCAATCTGCGCCCCTTTGTTGCCGCCGATCGCAGCCGCGATTCCTGCGAATACGATTGTCAGCATCGTGATGGCTATGACCGCTGTCAGGATCGCACCATTCGCCGGCGCAGCCATGGAACCAGCTTCCATGAGCTGCAACCCAAACCATGCACCGACAGCCATCAGGATCATTGTCACCACTGCGGTTACGCGTTCTCTGCTTGTCATTGTGAGTCTCCTATCGTCCCCTGGATATGTATGATATTTCTAACATATGTCTAGTATTTTTTACATGCAAAGACGCACAAATGGATAAGGCGTGAGCACGCGCACCGCACAATCGACATGACGACCAATGACAAGGGGAAGGTGGAAAGCCGACGCGACCCGCAGCGAAACTCGTTACGGCTGCTTCCTTCCG
>CAWUIJ010000034.1:0-22577 GCA_963922235.1 uncultured Parvularcula sp.
CCCAGGCTCCGCCAGAGCAGTGTTACGATACCGACTATGAGACGGGCCAGGACAACGTCCAAGTCCTAGGCATGGATTTGCACAATCCCGTCTTTTTCGTCAGTGCACTTGCGATTCTTAGTTTCTGTCTTGGTACCCTCGTGTTCCCAGAAACGGCCAAGGCCCTTCTTGAGGGGGCCCGGGACTGGACATTGGGTTATGCTGACTGGTTCTTCGTGATTGCAACGAACGTGATCTTCGTCTTCTGCGTGGCTATCGCTCTTTCCCCTCTCGGGAAGATCAGGCTGGGAGGGGGCGATGCGGTGCCGGACTTCAGCACCAAGTCCTGGCTGTCCATGCTCTTCTCTGCCGGGGTCGGGATCGGGTTGATGTTTTATGGCGCTGCAGAGCCCCTGGCTTATTACACGGACTGGTTCGGCACCCCCCTTGATGTTTCGCCCTATACGGATGAAGCGGAGCGTCTCGCCTTTAGCGCGACCGTGTTCCATTGGGGGGTCACGCCTTGGGCGGTCTACGCAGTCATGGGGTTGGCGCTCGCCTTCTTCACTTTTAACAAAGGACTGCCACTGACGATCCGATCAACCTTCTATCCCTTGCTAGGGGAGCGCGTGTGGGGTTGGCCCGGCCACGTCATCGATCTTTTGGCGGTGGTAGCGACACTGTTCGGTCTTGCAACCTCCCTCGGCCTCGGCGCCCGCCAGGCTGCGAGCGGCTTGGAGTTCTTGTTCGGCATCGACGGTGGGCTTGGTACACAGATCATCCTTATTGCTGCCATTACCGGCATGGCGATCCTTTCGGTGGTCCGTGGCCTGGACGGCGGCGTGAAGGTGCTGAGCAACATCAACATCGTCCTCGCGATCCTGCTCCTTCTCTTTGTGATCGTTGCTGGACCAACCAAGGCCATCGTTTCGAGCTATCTTCCCAACGCAGCCGCCTATCTGACAGATACCCTCCGCTTATCGAACTGGATCGGACGGGAGGATGAGACCTGGTTCCACGGCTGGACCATCTTCTACTGGGCTTGGTGGGTATCCTGGTCGCCTTTTGTCGGCATGTTCATCGCTCGCGTTTCTCGTGGGAGGACCATTCGCGAGTTCCTCGGTGCGGTGATGATTGTACCCGTTATCGTCGCAATCCTCTGGTTCACATCCTTCGGTGTCACGGCGATCGAGCAAGCGAAGGCTGGCGTGCCGCCTTTGTCAGAGGGCATTTCGGAAGTCTCCCTTGTGCTCTTCCAGATGCTTCAGAACCTTCCCTTCGGCGACGTGGCTTCGTTTCTATCCGTCATCTTGTTGGTCGTGTTCTTCGTGACGTCTTCGGATTCCGGGTCCTTGGTCATCGATAGCATCACGGCGGGCGGCAAGCTTCACGCACCTGTCGGCCAACGAGTCTTTTGGGCTTCAATGGAGGGTTTGGTCGCTATCGTTCTGCTGGTTGGCGGCGGATCAGCAGCCTTGAGCTCTCTTCAGGCGGGCGCGATTACTGCTGGTCTACCGTTCACCTTCGTTTTATTGGTATGCTGTGTGAGCCTCTCCATCGGGCTTCGGCAGGAGATGGCGCGCCCCACCTAACCCCTCTCTTTGGAGCCACGGATGTCTGACCATCGCCGCGATTCTGCTCTCATTGCATTGCGCCAGATTTTCCGAGCGACGGCGATCAACGCGCGCTCTCTTGCCAAGTCGAGCCGCCTGTCCGCATCGCACTACATTGCGCTTCAGGTCCTTTCTGATGATCGCAACGTGACCCAGCGTGCTCTCGCAGATGAGGTCTCTTTAAGCCAAGCCACGGTTACAACGATGCTCGAGCGTCTGACCGAACAAGGTTATGTCAGGCGGGAGCGGTGTCCACACGATAGGCGAAAGATCTTTGTACAGATCACTGATCTCGGTAGGCAAACGCTCGACAAGGCGCCCAGCCTGTTGCAGGAGCGATTCAGCCACCGTTTCGACCGACTGGCGGATTGGGAGCAAGCCTTTCTGGTTGCGGCGCTCGAACGCACAGCCAAGCTCCTCGACGCCGAGGATATCGACGCCGCCCCGGTTCTGGATCTGGGCCAATTGAACGAGCCGGGAGACTGACCTGCCTCGAAGGGGGTCCGGGCGTCTTCAGTGCACCATTCCAACACACCTGGCGAAGAAGCTAATGAATAGTGCCAGTAAACTGAGCCCTGTCTCCAGATCGAGCTTTCGGCCTGTGGAGCGGAACGGGTTCCCCGATGCATCGCGCGGCGCTTCCAAACTTATCTGCTAAGAGGACTTGAGAGGCATGGTTTCATGCTATCTTCTGTGATCAGACGATGAAGGAGGCTCAGCTTTGCTCCTGTTTCCCCTCGGCGCAATTCTGATTGCTGTGGCTTTTGGTTGGGCGGTCAGGACCGACCGGATCCCCTTGTCATGGGTATGGCTGTTTCTGCTCGGTGGCCTTTTGGGCTCGACTTGGGAGATCGGCTTTACGATCACGGACATGGCCTATGCCGTCTATCCCGGCGGAGAGCCCAGGCCGGAGGCGGAGGGTTTTGAGTTTGAAGGACCCGCGATCGCCCTCTTTCTGGTCTTGCTCATCTTCTGCACCTGGGACGCAGGCATTTTCATGGTCGGACCCATCATGGCACGGAGGATTTTGAAGCGTGAGCTCTTTGCACGGTTCACTTGGGCCGAGCTTGGTATCATGCTGGCCTGGGGCCAGGCGCAGAGCTTTGCTGTCGAGATGGCAGCGATCGCGGCGGGTTGGTGGGCCTATTTTCCGACCCGCTCGAACCCAGAGCTCTTCCCGTTTCTCAGCGGCTCCATCACCCTTTGGCCGCAACTTGTTTGGGTGTTAGCGTATCTGGTCTTTTACGCAGCGGGCCTTCGCCTTGCGAAACCGAAGGCCAGTTAAGGAGCCAGCATGCTGACCATCAACATCGTCTCTGACGTGGTGTGTCCCTGGTGTTACGTCGCCTACAAACAGCTCGAGATCGCGCTCAACGAGCGAAAGCTAGACGCCCAAATCAAATGGGAGCCGTTTGAACTCAACCCTTGGATGCCGCCCGAAGGCCAAGAGATTGGCGAGCATCTCGAGATGAAATACGGCCCCGGCGCTTCGAAGGGCGGCGGCGCGCGCATGCGGGCGATTGGGGACGAGCTCGGGATCACCTTCAATCGCAAAGACGGTATGCGCATCGTCAACACGCTGAAGGCGCACCAGCTTCTTCATTGGGCTGATGGTTTTGGTAAGCAGCACGCGCTGAAAATGGCACTCCTCCGCACCTATTTTACGGACAACCGCGATGTCAGTGACCTGGAAGTCTTGGTGGAACAAGCTGGCAGCGTTGGACTTGACGAGGACGAAGCGCGGCGCGTTGCATCGGATGAAGCCCTGGGTATCGCGGTGCGCGACAGGACCGAAGAGTTTGCAAAGCGCGGGATCATGGTCGTTCCCACGATAATTTTTGACGGCAAGCGGGTTGTCTCAGGCGCCCAAGGTGCCGACGGCTACGGACGGTTGCTCGACAAGCTTATGGCAACACCGCCTGCCTAAAAGGGATCGGAAACGGAACCAGCTTGTTGTCCGCGTCGTGACCGACATCGGCGCGGCCTAGATAAGGTACGCCTCGACGCTCGCACCAAAAACGGACGATCTCTTCAGCCTCTTGGCCAAAGTCGATATCGTTCTCAGGGACATCAGAGATACGGCCACACCGCACACCGTGGAGACGGTCGAACCGGCCGCTCGTGAAGACCGTCATCAGATGACGATCGACAGCATAAAGATGTTCGCCGATATCCTCGATCATCAGAACCGCACCATCCATCGTCGGCAGATGCTCCGTCGCTGCTAATGAGGCGAGGATCGTGAGATTGAAGGCATAGGCGCGCTTTGCCTCGCCCAATGAAGGCTCGAGGCTGGCGTCATCCCTACTGGTAAGCCATGCGAGCACGCGCGCCAATGCATCTTCGCCCCCATCGCGCAATCCATCACTCAGGAGTGGTCCGTGGACGCACTGCCCGACACCCATTTGCGCCAAAGCCGCCAAAAGGTAGCCCGTATCGCTGTAGCCCAAATAGGTCTTGCGGGCCGCTGGCGCGCGGAGCGCGGGGATTATCAACGGGAGAAGTCGGCCCGACCCATACCCGCCCCGCGCAAACCAAATCGCATCAATGCTGGGGTCATTCGCGACCTCGAGGAAAGCAGCAGCCCTTGTGTCGTCATCACCCGCGAAATGACCGTGGCTCAAAAAGCACTGTTCGTGGATGGCCACATGGATGCGTGCAAGCTCTGGGTCCTGCGCTTGGACTCGCATGAGAGGGTCCACTGCATCGCGCTGCAGGC
The DNA here is from genome assembly GCA_963922235.1 of uncultured Parvularcula sp. GTDB lineage: Bacteria > Pseudomonadota > Alphaproteobacteria > Caulobacterales > Parvularculaceae > Parvularcula. The sequence continues at coordinate 4,312 of CAWUIJ010000034.1, forward strand.
TGCGGCTGGGGGCAATCACAGCGACTTTCACGCGGTGCCTCCTTGCTGGAGATCCGTCAGCAAACTGCGGGCGAACTCCGAAAGACTGTCATCCCTCGCCCCCATCACGACAAGAGCGTCGCCGTTCGATGCGTCACCGATGAGGGGGCGAAAGCCCTCTCGATTCTCCGTATAGGTTGCATCAAGCGATTGCCCGCTGAGGGTTTCAACCAAGCGCTTCGCGTCATCGGTCTTTTGGACCGTTCCGCCGAAATAGGCGGGCTCTGTCACCACCAGCTTGTCGGTTGGCCGCAAGGCGCTCCCGAAAGCTTGCTCATAAAGCGGACGGAAAGAACGGAGCGGGCCGTAGCCATGGGGCTGATAGACCAAAAAGACGCGGTCGAAATGTTCTGTGAGCGTCCTGATCGAAGCCCCGATCTTATCAGGGTTGTGGGCGAAATCATCGATGATCGTCACACCGCCCTCTTCGCCCACGTGCTGCAAGCGCCGGGCTGTCCCTGCAAAGGTGGCAAGACTTGCGGCTCCCTCGTTCAGCGGCACACCGAACGCTTGAGCAGCAGCCAAGGCGGCCAAGGCGTTTCCGATATTGAACCGTCCGATCAGCGGCAAACGCAGTTGAACCGTCTCCCCGCCCTTCGCGATGATCTCAGCTGTGAGATATCCGCCGTCACGCCCAATTCCCCTTGCGAGAAGATCTGCGTCCGGGCGATCACCCAAGCTGAACGTTATGGTCTTCTCCGTTGGCAGATGTTCGGAAATTGTCGCGACGGGATCACTATCGATGCCTAAAACCGCGAGGCCACTGCGGCGGGCATAATCGCCAAAGAGAACCTCGAGCTCTTCCATCGACTTGTGGTCTTCTGAGATATTCGTGATGACGCCCACGGAGGGGTTGTAGCGAGCGATGGATCCATCGCTCTCGTCGACCTCAGCGACAAAGAGATCGCTCTCGCCCTTGCGCCAACCTTGCGCCGTGCCTGCGTCGTCGGTGGCACCAAGCATCACGGCTCCGTTGACCACGGATGGATCGCGTCCCGTCTCAGCCAAGATATGGGCCAGCATCCCGGTTGTGGTGGACTTCCCACTCGTTCCCGCCACACCGCAGCTTCTGGGCGCGCCATTGGTGAGTTCAGACAAAAGCTCTGCACGGATCATGTGGCGGGCGCCAAGTGCCTGCGCTGCAGCCACGTCGGGGATCGTCGCCTCGACAGCCGATGAGGTGACGAGCACCTGATCGGGTGAATGAAGGCCGGAGCCGTCTTGCGGAGACAAAGCGATACCCATGCCGCGAAGACGATCAGCGATCTCAGGGAAGCGTCCTTGATCGAAGGAGCGGTCAGAACCCGCCACGTCGTGGCCACGAGCCCTTAAGAACTCGGCGAGCGGCCTCATACCGCTGCCGCCAATACCGCAGAAAAAATAGTGTTGTGCGCTCATAGCCGCCAGTGTCCGACGAGCATCTTACGTCAACGTTCAAGGATGCCCTGCTTCGTTGCAAGGCGCACGTTCGTTCTCAGCGGCTCAGGAGCATGACGCTTCCCTCAGACATCACTGAAAAGCCAGAGGTAACCGGCTGGACATCATACCCAGCTCATCCGGCAGGGCCCTAAGCAGATGTGGAGCCCAATCATTCAGCGCTCAACGCGCTTTCACAAAAGTCTTGCTGATCACATCAATTGGCCGACCAGCACGAAGCAATGACCCAAAGTCGTCAAAGGTGGTGGCCATCCCCCCAGGGATTCCAACGCCCACAGCCTTTCAAGAGTTACGTGTACATGTCCCGGTCAAGAGCGGTCCCATTGGCGAGACGCACTTCGTCTTGAACTCGATAGCAGCATCCGTGATCTCCACCTCTGGAGCGATGCTGCGCATCTCTTCCGCCGACAGCTGTTTGAAGCCAATGGCGTCACACTGTTCGCAGATGAAAAACGCTCCAAACCCCCCGCGATCGTTTTCCGGGATCGCATAATAAGCGTTGAGCGACTCGATCTTTCGCACATGGCCGCCGGATGCCAACCGAGAGAGCGCTCGATAAACGGTCATGGGGGCGTTGATGCCCTCACTTCGCAACGCTTCCAGCAGTTCGTAGGCCTTCATGGGCGATTGGGATGTTCGTAGGCATGATAAAACGATGCGGTCGTTTTGCGTGAACCCATCACGCGACCGCGTGGGGCGCGGTAACGCGCTCGTAGCAGATGATTGCATAGATATGCTCCATTCGAATGAACCAAAAAGAAACGTTCACGAATGAACTGGGGGGCCTCTGACGCGCTGTGCATCGGTGAACGACCGCACAGCCTCAGAGGGCAAAATTGAGAGGACCGTGCGAGCTGTCGCCCGCGCGTCGAGAAGCTGTTCGGATGTGGGGAGAAAATCGGAATCCCCATCTCCGTAGGCGCCTGCGCTGCAAAGGATGCACTCATCGCCGGCATGCACCGGTGGCTCGTCGTCATGGTGCTCATGCTCTGCAGCAATCACCGACGACAAGAGAACGGCAACAACCGCCAGAAGGCGAGCACCTCGCCCGCCCTCAACCAATTGGAGAAATGTTTTGGCCGCCTCCACCATAGCGCTTATTTAACCCTGAATCGCCCGTTATCAAAGCAATGATCGACAAGAATAAGGACGATGGACCGAGGACATTGCAACTTTCCGTAGAAAATTCGCATGCTCGCTTGGTTTGGTGACCCATGTTCCGAATGCCAATTTCGCATTGAAAGTGACAATACATGCCCTGACGCGGCGGCAGGGTGGACTTTTGCACAGTGGAACCAAGCTTCACCCGACGAGGTGCGGGTCTTGCTTTCGCTTCGCAAGTGAGGGACTGCCAGACAGTCATAGGAATCATCACATGTCCGAGATCAGAAAAAAGCCTGCACTGGCCAGCGTTCTCGGTGAAGCCTTGCTCGGTTTCGAAGCTGCAAGTCTTCCCCTTGCTTTGCTGCGCGCGAAATCCATTGGCCAACGGCCTATCAGCAGGCGGCCGGTTATGGTTGTCCCGGGATACATGACCGGTGATCGCTCAACGGCAGCGCTGCGCGCCTATTTAAACCGCTGCGGTTACAAGACTGAAGGTTGGGGCCTTGGGCTGAACAAAGGTGGCCGAGGACTGATCAAAGACGTATCCGAATTATCGGACCGATGGGTGTTTGATCGAAGCTTGGCCAACGTGGTCGATGTCGAGATCCCTGCCCTTTGCGAGCTCTTTTTCAAGCGCATCGAAGAGCGCTCAGATGCGCTCGGCGAGCCGCTGTCGTTAGTGGGTTGGAGCCTCGGCGGTTATCTTTCCAGAGAAGCCGCGCGCGAGTACCCCGAGCGCGTAGCCCAAGTCATCACGCTTGGGTCACCGATCAATGGTGGTGCGAAATACACCAGCATCGCGCCGCTCTTCAAATTCAGGGGTGCGAACTTGCCTCTCATCGATCAGGCAATCCGGGAACGCGACAGCAACCCTATCAGGGTGCCAATGACATCGATCTACGGAACACGCGACGGCATCGTGAGCGACTTCGCAGCGATTGATACCGTGAGCCCCAATGTGCGGAACGTCCGTGTCGCTGCCTCTCACTTCGGCATGGGCTTCAACGCAGGCGTGCTCAAACTGATTCAGGAGACACTTGAGGCTGCGGATAACGCGCCCTCATCAATGCACTGATCAGTCCGCCAAAGTGTGAACGCCATCCATCCATTGCACCGACGGAGTGGCCGGGTGAAGGAGTGTTCCCATAGAATAGTGATGGTCGATACCGTTCTGATTATGAGGTAGGTATAGTGAAGAGCACAAACGCATCAGTCTGGTTGGAGGTCGCTCTCAACGGCGCCGTCGGGCCCTCCCTCCAACCCAACATACCAGTATCGATCAGCGCGATCGTGGAGGAAGGCGTCGCCTGCGCCAATGCTGGGGCCTCGATCATTCATCTGCACGCCTATGATGATCAGGGAAATCCTACCGAAGACGCCGACATCTATGCGCAGATCATCGAGGGTATCAGGGCTCGATGCGATGCGATTGTTTACCCGACACTCGCGCTGCAGGGAGACCTGGAAAGCCGATACGCGCCGATCAAGACACTGATGGACCGGGGGCTCATGGAATTTGGTGTTGTCGACCCCGGCAGCGTCAATCTCGTGCATGAGATGCAAATCGCAATGGGACAGGATGGCTTTGTCTACCCAAACCCCACCGATCATATCCGTGAAGGTTTGGCCCTCGCAGCAGAAGGCGACTGGCGTCCGGCTTACGCAATTTACGAGCCTGGTTTCGCAAGGCTCGGCGCAGCCCTTGCGAGCTCGGTCGAAAGACTCAAAACGCCTGTTTATCGGCTCATGTTCTCCGACCGCCTGTTGTTCGGAATGCCACCAAGCCTGAAGAACCTCCGTTTTTATGCTGATTTCCTCGTGGGCTTGGTACCGGACGCCCCATGGATGCTGTCGGGGCTCGATGCAGACGTCACCGGCTTGATCATGCCAGCTGCAGAGATGGGCGCGCATATTCGGGTCGGCTTAGAAGATGCGCCCCTTGGAACCGGGCAAACCAACATCGAGCTCGTCAAAGATGCTGTCAGCAAGATCGAACAAGCAGGCCGGTCCCTCGCTGAGGCGGACAATATCCGCTCAGTAGACTGATTTGAAGCTAAAATGCGGTGGGAGACTCAGTTCTACCGGACACGCCGCACGCAGTGAGAAACAAAGGCCCCAAACAGCAAAGTGGTCGGCCAAACCAAAATGGTGCCGATGAGAGGTCCAACCTCAAACTTCGCATGCGCTCAAATAGCCGAAGGCGGTAGCGCAAAAAATGGTGCGGATGGGGAGACTCGAACTCCCACGCCATAAGACACCAGAACCTAAATCTGGCGCGTCTACCAATTCCGCCACATCCGCACGGACGCGGGGTGCTAACCGCTTCCCGCCCTGTTGTCGACAGGTGTGAGCGACCTTGTCGTCACGTCTTCAGAAGATGTCCGCGCTAGCCTGCAAGCCTCTCAAGAACCGAGACAATTCGTTCAGGCAGGTGGTCTGCGTTGAGGCCAGGACCTGCGTCTCTGGCTGCGTCCGCGTGGATCCAAGCACCTGCTGACGCAGCTTTGACCGGGGTGAGACCCTTGGCGAGCAAACCGCCAATCAAACCAGCCAGCACATCGCCGGATCCTGCGGTCGCCAGCGCCGGTGTGCCGTGACTGCTCAAGACCGTCGGCTCGCTTGCTTTCGCAATCACTGTGGTGGGGCCTTTCAAAAGGACCGTGGCGCCAGTGCGCTCAGCGGCCTTTTCCGTCCGAACCCGTTGGTCTCCTTCAAGGTCCGGGAACAGGCGAGCGAACTCACCTTCATGGGGCGTGAGAATGCAGCCGCCGTGAAGCTTCTCAAAAAACTCCTCTGTGCGCCCCTCATAGAGTGTGAGGGCGTCAGCATCGAGGACGCAAGGGAGTTTGCTTGCCAGAATAAGATCAAGAGCGTCTGCTATTTTGTCCGAATGCCCCATACCAGGACCAAGCACGACCGCGCCGACGCGGTCTTTCAGGGACTCCTCGAGGGCCTCACCCTCAAGAAGAGGTTTGACCATGACGGCATCAAAACTTGTTGCTGCAAACTCGGCGCTGCTCAACGGCGAGAGATAAGTCACAACGCCCGCACCTGAAACGCTGGCCGCACGCGCCGAAAGCCGCGCTGCGCCGCCTTTGAGACCAGGCCCGCCAATGATGCAGACATGACCGCGCGCATATTTGTGCGCATCACGATCAATAGTGCACAAACCGTCCTGCCACAGAGAGGGTGCATTCCAAAGTGCACTCACATCGTCCGCTTCAGGAGTGATACCAATATCACAAAGAAAAACCCGGCCCGAACGGGCGGCACCTTCCCCAAGAAGATGTCCAGGCTTCAGCCGATGGAAGGTCACAGTGACATCGGCCGCGACCGCCGTGCCCCTCACCTCTCCCGTCGCGCCATCGATGCCGCTCGGCAAATCGATCGACAGGACCTTAGCTTGCGACGCATTGAGCTTCTCAATCACCCGAGCATGTTCGCCGGTGATGGGTCGCGCTAGCCCTGCTCCCAGGATCGCATCAACCACCAGACTTGTTGGCGCAGGATCAAAAACGCCTGAGGGGCGCACGTAACCTGCCAGGCCGTCAGGGGACGCATCCTCCGCATCAAGATCACTGCCAAGATCGATGATCTCGAGTGGCCATCCCGCTTCTGCGAGAAGCGCGGCGATCATCCAGCCATCTTCACCGTTTTGACCGGGTCCGCAGATGACGGTGACAGGCCTGCGGGTGAATTGAGCGCGCAGAATACGGAAAGCACCGCGGGCGGCCCGGGCGATCAGCTGACCCCGCGGGGTGCCAGCATCAATGGTCCGCTGATCGGCAGCCGTCATCGCAGCGGGCGCGACGAGCCCGCGCTCCAACACCGTCTGCGCTTCAAACTCCATAACTCCGCTTCCCCGTCCGCGGGCGGCGATACGCGCCGCGCAAAAACGCTACGTGTTGAACAAGATAACGCAAGAGCGTTGCTATCCTCTTGGCAGTGGACCCAAAGGTTTTGTTGCGCCAGTGTTACCCACGTGCACGACAAAACCGATCACAACGAAAAGCTGTGTCGCCTTCGCTTGGCGCGCTCCCGCGGCGTCGGGCCGCTGACATATCGTCAATTGTTTCAACGCTTTGGCTCAGCGCGCGCTGCCATCGATGCGATCAGCGAAAACACCATCACCTCCCGCGGCCGTAAGATCGAACTGGCGCCTGAAGACGTTACCGATCGCGAAGACACAGCGATCAAAAAAATGGGCGGCCAGCTCATGACCTTGGGAGATCAGGACTATCCTGAAGCCCTGGCCGCCATCCCTGATGCCCCGCCGGTGCTCACGATCGTGGGGCAAGCGGCGCTATTGTCGAAGCCGATCATTGCCATCGTTGGCGCGCGCAACGCCTCCGCCGCAGGGAGGAGCTTTGCTCGCGGCCTGGCCAAGGATCTGGGTGAGGAAGGCTACATTGTCGTCTCCGGCCTGGCGCGCGGGATGGATGGCGCAGCGCATGAAGGCGCGCTGGCGTCCGGGACCATCGCTGTGCTGGCGGGCGGTGCGGACAATATCTATCCGCCTGAGCACACGCGCCTTTATCGGGATATCGCAGACCGGGGCGCCATCGTCTCTGAGCAACCCCTTGGCATGGTCGCCCGGGCCCGCGATTTTCCTAAGCGTAACCGGATTGTTTCGGGCCTCAGCCTCGGCGTGGTTGTCGTGGAAGCAGCTGAACGCTCTGGCACTTTGATCACGGCTCGTCTCGCTTCCGAGCAGGGACGAGATGTCTTTGCCGTACCCGGATCACCGATGGACCCGCGATGCGCTGGCACAAACCAGCTTCTCCGCCGGGGCGCCATTCTCTTGCGTGATGTGAAGGACATCGTGGATGAATTGGCGCACCCTCAAAACAAGCTGTTTGAGCCCAGTGGTCTCGATTGGTATGCTGATGATGAGATGGGAAGAGAAGCACCGGACGAGCTGAAAGCGCGGCTCGAGAACCTTCTGAGCTTCACACCCATCCACCGCGATCACCTCATCGCTGAGGTGCAGGCGCCCGCGTCGGCCGTCGCCATGGCGCTTCTCGACCTGGTGCTCGAAGGGACAGCTATCGAAGAAAGTGGCGGCCGCTACGCGCTGGCTGAACCGTCATCGGAAGGTGCTGAAGCTTTCGGAACGTAGCGATCCGCAAAACGATCGAACGCATCCCAAAACTGATCGCGATACTGATCTTGCTCCATGAAAAGCTCATGGAGAGCGCCTTCGACCTTCACCAATTCGATCTTGCTGGGGTGTTGGGCAGCCAGGACATCATGGTGGGTCGCGTCGACCCAGCTGTCTTCCCGCGCACTCACGATCAGGATCGGCACCTCGATCCCTTCGATCGCGCCAGGTTTCTGAAGCGCCGCCTGGGCCTTCTGGAAAGCATTGACGAAATGGAATGTCGGGCGCGGCAATGCGAGTTCTTCGTCAGCGATCAGAAGATCACGGAGGATCGCATGACGACCGGTATCGGACGTCAGCGTGTTGCCCTCAAAGGTCATCGCATTGTTTGCAGGCCTTGCGGGCTGATCACCCATGCCAAGCGCAATCAAAAGACCGCACGCCCCACCCACAAGCCCGCGCATGACCGGGGATTTGTAAAGCCTGGTTGCGGGGGCTGACATCATGGCAGCATCTGCCTTTCCGCCCCTGGCCAACCAAGAGAGACCGATCAAGCCGCCCATTGAATGGCTGACAATTGTGAGTCGCTCCGCCTTCAGATGATCAATAGCGGCATCGACATCGTCGACATGCTTACCAAAATCGTCGATCCGCCCCCGCTCGTCGCCTTCTTTGAGACGCTGGCTCAGGCCCTGTCCGCGCGGATCAAGGCAGGTGACCTTAAAGCCGCGATCGATCAGGTCGAGGGCGACTTCGCCATATTTCTCAGCGGGTTCAGCCCAACCTGGAATGATGAGCGCTGTGCCGCGCTCACCCGAACCACCATAATGGACAATGCGGATCTTCGCACCGTCCCGGCTTTCAATCCACTCCGCCTGCGTTCCTTCAGGCATCGGAACACTATCGATCTGAACATGGCGTGCGCTGGTCATTCCGCCCCCTTCAACTCAAGGCGTGACATGACAGCCATGTCGCCAGAAATTTTGACGCGGCCCGATGTGTAGGCCGTCTCCAGATGTCTTTGACCCGAAAGAATAAGAGACAAGGTCGAGCGATCGCTGCGCCAAAGGCAGAAGCGTCCCTCAACCTCAGGCGGCGCTTGCTCGCTCACAACGATCGCGTCACCGCGGCCATCGATCCAAAGAGACGACCCATCATCCGTGCACTCGACACGCAACACACCGGCAAAGGGCGCTGAAAACGCACCCTTTGCCGGATCGAGGAGACTATCGGCAGCTCTATTCAAGCAAGGCTTCCGTTGGTTCAGCTTCTGGTTTCTTGAAGCGAAGGGTCATCCGGTCACTTTCGCCAATGGCATAAAACTCATCAGCGTTGAAACCTTCAGGCGCTTCACCGTTCCTGTCAGTCGTGCGGCTGTTCGGACGGAGGGTCCAGACACCGAAAGGATGATCAGCATCATCGTTAGGGTTCGCGTTCACCTCAGACTCGCCATCAAAAACGAAGCCGGCTTCTTCCGCATACCGCTTCACAGTTGAGACTTTCACATAGCCAGAGCGTTGCTCAGCGGCATCGTCAGCTTGCTCAGGCAAGCGGTGTTCGACAACGCCCAGAACGCCGCCTGGCTTCAGCGCTTCGAAGAATGCGGTGAAAGCTTCAGGCGTCCATCCGCCCATTTCGAAATTATGGACATTACGGAAGGTCAGAACGAAATCGGCTGTTCCGGCTGGTGCAATTTCAAGAGCGCTGGCTGAGAGAGCGGTCAGCTCGATCGGGCCATAAAGATCTGGGTTGCCAACAAAGTTCTCCGTAAACCGAGCAAGACTGCCCTGGCCGAAGCTGCCTTCCGGGTCGAAGTGCGCGGCATAAAACGTACCGCCGCCAGCGGTCACATAGGGCGCCAGGATCTCTGTGTACCAACCACCGCCGGGCCAGATCTCGACCACCGTGTCGCCGGGCTCAACGCCGAAGAAAGCGATGGTTTCTGCAGGGTTCCGGAAAGCGTCGCGTGCCTTGTTGTCCTCTGAACGCACGTCCGACATCACAGCAGCAGCGAGCGCGGCTTCCGCCGGGTCAACCTCAGGCATCGCGGCTTCTGCAGCCATGTCTTCTGCCGCCGCCTCAGGCGCGGGAGCTTCAGGCTCGGTCACAGTCTCAGAAGGCTCAGAACAAGCCGCAGCACTGATCAACAAAAGTGAGAGAAGGAAACGTTGGGTCATCATCGACCTCCTTAGCGTCATCGCCCCCTCCCTACCCATTATCGCAGCGCCAGCAAGAGAGCGAGCGTTTCACCTCTTGAACCTGTGAAATCGCAGCCCAATCTCTCTGGAACGGGGCGCCATAATGGGCCCTGTCGTGCCGAGACGGCGCGTTTGTCTTTGCTCAATGGAGAATGACATGAGAACGTATGACATGACCCCCCTTTACCGCACCAGCGTTGGCTTTGACCGCATGCTCAATGAGCTGTTCGATGGTCTTAGCAAGGCTGAAACCGGCGGATATCCTCCTTACAACATCGAAGAAGTCGACGAGAACCAGTACAGCATCACCCTTGCTGTCGCGGGCTTCACCGAAGACGAGCTAGATATCGAAGTCACCGACCGCAGCTTGCGGATCACAGGCAGCCGAAGCACCGACGATGCCGCCCGCAAGTTCCTCCACCAAGGCATTGCCGGCCGGAGCTTTGAGCGCCGCTTCCACCTCGCCCAGCACCTGAAAGTGCGCGGCGCTGAGCTGAAGAACGGTCTTCTGAACATCGCGCTTGAGCGCGAAATCCCTGAAGCGATGAAGCCGCGCAAGATCTCGATCGGCGCCAGTGACGAGCAGTCCGCAAAGCCGCGGGTGATCACCAGCGACGGTCAAGCCGCCTAAACCACCCGCTTAGCCTCCCCGAAGAGCCAGAGAGCGTTCGCGCTTTCTGGCTTTTTGCTGCGCGTCAGCGAATTGCGCCCGAACACGTGAGAGGTCTAAGCCTGATGGGATGAGGTATCTTGCGACACTCGCTGTTCTCTTTGTGGCCTTGCAGCACGTGGGCTTCTTGGCGCTGGAGATGTTTTTCTGGGACCATCCTGTCGGCCGGGACATCTTTGGGATGACACCTGCGGAGTCGGCGAGCTCCGCATCGCTTGCGGCCAATCAAGGTCTCTACAATGGGTTCCTTGCAGCGGGGCTTTTTTGGGGACTGGTTGCCAGCAAACGGGACGTGGTGATCTTTTTTCTGCTTTGCGTGATCATTGCCGGGATCTTCGGCGCTCTCACGGCCAAGCCTACGATTTTGCTGGTCCAAGCAGCGCCCGCGCTCTTGGCCGTCGTGATGAGTGCCTTCGCAAAGCCGCGCACGGATTGACCAGCTCTTTTGCTTGATGGAGCAGCTTTGGGGGGTAGCAAACTAAGCCTCGGAGGAATCGATATGATCACTTTCAATGATCTGCACACCTTATCCGAAAGGCCGGAGCTCTTTTCGGCTTACACAGCCGAAACCCTTTGGGCGGACCCTCACATCTCTCAGAAGATGCTTGAGATTCACCTCAGTCAGGACACCAGCCTCGCATCGCGTCCAGCCAAAGCCATCGAACGTGTCGTGGATTGGATCGATGAGGCGTTTGGACTGAAGGGCCGAGCTGTGTGCGATATCGGATGCGGCCCAGGACTGTATGCAAACAAATTTGTGGAACGCGGCGCCCTCGTCCACGGGCTCGATTTCTCAACCCGCTCGCTTCACTACGCGCAAGAGCATGCACCATCAGGACCAGGATCAGCGACTTTCGCATTGGCAAACTATCTTGAGGACCCCCTCCCACCGCAACAGGACCTCATTACACTGATCTATTGCGATCTCTGCCCGCTTTCACCTGATCAACGCCAAACACTGCTCACGAAAGTTCTGCATGCCTTGTCGCCAGGCGGCGTGTTTCTCTTTGATGTCTACTCAGACCAAGCCTTTAAGAGCGTGAGAGAAGGCATGGTGCTTGAGCGCAATCTGATGGACGGCTTTTGGTCGAAAGACGATTACTTCGCGATCCATCAGACCTTTAGGTATGACGAGGACAAGACATCGCTTGATCGATTTACGATCGTCGAGAACGGCCGAAACTGGGACGTGTTCAATTGGCTCAAGCACTTCTCGAAAGAAGAAATCACACGCGAGCTCGAGGAAGCAGGCTTTATCAATATTCTTTTTACGGAAGGATTTGACATCGATCCAAATGATCCGTCGACCTTCGGTATCGTCGCGTCCGCGCCTTAAAACACTGACGCACGAACAGTCGCGTCGACAGGCTGGGCGGCCAGTTAGCCAGCCACCACCTCGAGCTTATGCTGCGGGATCTGACGCGCCGAACAGAGGACGCCAATCTCCGCAATCAAACGATCCCGCACCCAGCGATGCAGAGGATCATGCGTCCAGTTCGGGTGCCATCCCATAAAGAGGCCAAAACCATCCATCGCGAGCGGCGACGAGACCAGCTCCACATCCGCCTTAGCAAAGCCCAGCGTCGTGATCGGCCCTGTAAGCACACAATCCGTCTGCTGTAGAATTTCCATCGCGAGCAAAAACGTCTCGCAACGGTAGGCGATATGCCGACTTCGGCCCATCGCCGCGAGCTTCTCGTCCACGACCCCTGTCGCGAGGCCTTCAGGATTAATAAGGATATGATCAGCCTCGATAAACTGCTCGAGCGTCATTCCCTTTGCGTAAGGGTGCCCCTTACGCACCGCCGTCACATAGTGCTCGTTATAAAGCGGCTTACGGACGAATTCATCGATATCAATCCCTGGCGGAAGGTTCAAAACCTTGGGCTCAGGCAAAATCACTGCATCGATCTTCCCCGCGATCAAATCCTGAGTATGCGGCAAGGCAGGTTGGATCATATCAAGCTGCATGGTCGGCGCTTCGGGCAGGACAGCATTCTGCCAAGCTTTGAGGACCACCAACCCAATTCCGTCAGTGACGGCGATGCGAAAGCGGCCAGATTGGCTGGTCGGATCGAAACTGTCCTCCGCCAACAGAACATCGCGCATGCGATCGATGGCCTCAGCCACCCGCGGCTGAAGAGCTTCTGCTTTTTTTGTGGGTAGCATGGTGCGGCCGGACTTGATTAACAAAGGGTCACCCAGCAATGTGCGAAGACGCCCAAGGGCGTGGCTGACTGTGGGCTGGGAAACTTCGAGGCGGGCCGCCGCCCTGGTCACGGATTGCTCGGTCAGCAACCAGTGCAGAGTCAGAATAAGATTGAGATCTAGGTCTTCCAGACGGGCTCGGCTCATAGATCGTACCTATAACACATTTGCGTTTTTCATATTTGAATTGATGGTTCTGAATGTCTAGTTCTTGTGCGTTGCACAAAACTGGAGTCATCCCGTGCTGAACACTGTTAAGATTGCACTTTCTGCTGCCGCCCTCACTGCCGCTTTCGGCATCGCCCAAGCTGGTATCAACGACGACATCAACAACTGTCGTGCTGCTATCGACGACGCCGGTCTGATCGGTAACGAGGCTTTCACGCTTCGTTTCGTTGACGACCAAGGCAACCGCAGCCGCGTTCTCACGCTAGAAGCTGTTGTTGTTGGTGGCGACGACAAAATGATCGAATGCCGCATGACGCGTTCGAAAGTTAATGAGGTTGTGGTCGTCGCTTAACCAGCGACCTTCCTCCTTCAAGACCACCTCCTTCCTCCCAGTTGCGGCGTCCGGGTTCTTGCTCGGGCGCCGCAACGCTTTCATAGGGTCGTGGTGAATCGCATTTTATCACAACCATGCCTCGTGGCTTCATTGTTCGGCGTTGATCGATGTCCGCTGATAATTTGAGCTCACACGATCGTGATCTTTCAGAAAAATTGCCCTGGCTCAGCTTGGCGGCATCGATCGCAGCCATCTCTGTCGCTGGCGCCGGGTTTGGGCATTCGCTGCCGCTCTTTTCCTTCTTGTTGGAAAGCTACGGCGCGTCGGACATCACCATTGGACTGAACACCGCCTTCGCCGCGATCTCAGCCCTCATCTGCGCTCCTTATTACCCCAGGGTGATCGCGAAGATCGGACTAAGGACCTTTATCCTGGTCTGTCTCGTGATCATGGTGGTGCCCTACCTGCTTGTCTTTTGGGCAGGTGACCGCATCGCCCTCTGGTATCCTTTGCGGTTCATTTTCTCCGTAGGCGGCGCAGGCCTGTTTGCTGCCTCTGAGATCTGGGTGAACGGCATCGCGCCGGACCATCTGCGCGGCAAGATCATCGGTGTTTATGCAACATGTCTGGCCCTTGGCTTCGCTCTCGGACCGCTTCTTCTCAATATCACAGGGTACGAAGGGTTTTCGCCTTTCCTCGCAGGGGCGCTGGTGTTCTCTTCGGCTGCCATCCCCCTCTTGTTCGTGCGCGCGCCTGTGGTCGCCGATGAAGACTCAGGCAGCATTTTTGGGATGCTGTTCCGAGACCCCGTCCTCTTCACCGCATCAGCCATGTTCGCTGGCGTGGAGGGCGCGATGCTCATCTTCTTACCGGTCTTAGCGCTCGAGATCGGGCACGGTGTGGGGGTCGGCGCGCAGTCGTTGACGATCTATGGCCTCGGAATTCTCGCAGCACAGCTGCCCATTGGTCAGCTCACCGACCACTTTGCACCGCGCCGGGTTGTGGCCTGGTGCGCGATTCTGGGTGCAGGCTTGGCGCTCTTTGTGCCGATCGTCCAAGCTGATGTGGTCGCTCTTTATGCTGTTCTTTTTGTCTGGGGCGGCATGGTGGGCGGCCTTTACACAGCCGGGCTCGTCGTCATCGGCAACACGTTCAAGGGCACAACGCTCGCAGCTGCCAACACAGCCTTCGTCTTTGCCTATGCAGGGGGCGCAGTCCTCGGACCGCTCTTCGCTGGCGGCATCAGGCAAGTCTTCGGGCCACAAGGGCTCGCCTACGGCATTGCGTTGGCACTGGGTGCTTACGCGTGGGCAGCCTGGCGTTCGGCAGGCACAACAACCTCTGACGGATAGAACACGATCAAAGGCGCGATCCGGTCCAACAGCGTGGTGACGTGACGCTCAGGAACGAGCCAAAGAGCAGCCCTGCCCGCCCGCACGCGATCATGGGCTTTCAGCGCCCGCACCACCTCGATCACGCGGGTTTCGAAGGTGGACGGCACCATCTGGCCCTCTTGGCTCAAGGGTCGACGACCGAACCGGCGGAGGTAGTCCGTCGTCCGTTCCAGCGACCAGCCAGCTACCTTGCCAGCAGCACGGCCAGGTTCGAACGCCAGGGCATCCTGACTGGCTTCCCGCTCGGCAGCGTCGTTCGACACGAAAGCGCGGAAATGGTGGAGGAACAGGAGATCGTCTTGGTTGAGCATAAGACTATGATAATCATTTTCAAAAGCAGCTCAACCCTTCTTGCGAATTAATCTCAATTCATTGCGCTCAATCAAACGCGAAAAAGCCGGCCACGGGGGCCGGCTTTCCCAGAATTCATCTCGCGGCGCGCTTAGGAGGCCTTTTTGGCCTTCTCGTCGTCAGCCTTGAACTCACCGCACCAGTCGGTCGCAGCAACAGTTGGCCATGACGCCTTTTTCTCGCCCTCAGCAGGCTGCGGAGCGTAGCGACGGCACTCGCTGTCGGAGTTGTTGAAGAAAGCGCAGGTTTGGCAGTGCATCGACATGGAAACTCCTCAGTGTCTCTAACTCACGGATCCGTTACCAAAGCTCTTGCAAGTGTTCAACAGTGCAGATGAATTATCTTTGCTCATGACTTTGATATTCGGTCGCAATTTTAATGCGAGTCCTTATCAATGCACTTGCGAGCCAGTTTCATTATTGATGCAGTTGAAAGTCATTCTGAGTTGCTGCAGCAGATCATCAGACCACGCCCTAACGCGCCGAGCGGTACTGCACGAACCCGCTTTCGGTGGCGACCTGGTCATAGAGCCTCCGAGCAGGGTTATCCGCCTGGGTCGCCCAATAGACCCGGGAGATGTCCCGCTCATCCGCAATCGCGTAGAGCGCCTCGATCAGCGCCCGGCCGAGCCCCAGACCCCTCGCCTCCGGCGCCACAAAAAGGTCCTCTAAGTAAAGATACCCCACCGGCGCCCAGGTCGAGCTATGCGGAAGAGCGTGGGCGAACCCCTGCACCTTACCATGCCCCTCAGCGACGAGAGCAAAAACGGGCTCGGCAGGATCAAGAAGCCGGGTCCAAGTCATCTCCGTCTGGTCGGCGGAGAGCTCTGTCTTGTAAAAAGCGAGGTAGCCCTGCCACAGGGGATCCCAGGCAGCGCGGTCACTTTCGGCAAGGGGGCGGATGTTGGACGTTGTCTCAGTCGCCATGTGTCTCTTCTCTCCTTGACAGCACCGCCAGAGCCTTTAGACCCCGCGCTTCGTTTTTCTTCATTCAGACCCTTGGGTGACCCGTGGCTAAACCGACAACTGTCAAAATCCGCCTGAACTCGACTGCAGGCACTGGCTTTTTCTACGTAACGAAAAAGAACACCCGCACGATGACCGAGAAAATGGTCGTCCGGAAATATGATCCTGTGGCTCGCAAGCATGTCGAGTTCAAGGAAGGCAAGATCAAGTAACGCCCTTGGGCCTCTTGATCCTGACGGAAAGGACGCCGCGGCGTCCTTTTTTTGTGCCCGGGGTTCTTTCGCGCGGGGCGAAGCACAGCTAGTGGCCTGGCGATGAAGACCGCAGTCATTGTCTTTCCCGCATCGAATTCGGACCGCGACGCCCAGGTCGCCCTGCGCCAGATCACAGGCCAAGAGCCTTTGATGCTGTGGCATGCTGACCGGGAGCTGCCTGAGGGCCTGGACCTGATCGTCCTGCCCGGCGGGTTTGCCCATGGCGATTACCTGCGCCCCGGCGCGATTGCCGCGCGGTCGCACATCATGGAGCCGGTGATCGCCCGCGCCAAAGCCGGCGGGCCGACCCTTGGCATCTGCAACGGGTTTCAGATCCTGTGCGAGGCCGGCCTTCTGCCGGGCGCGTTGATGCCCAACACGGGCCAGCATTTCGTCAGCCGCCCGGTCACCTTGCGCGTGGGCAGCACAAGCTCGCCCTTTACCCAAGGCTATGCGGCGGGCAGCTACACCCGCTTTCCCGTCGCCCATCATGACGGCAATTATCAGGCAGCGGACGAAGAGCTTGACCGCCTGGAAGGGGATGACCGCGTCGCCTTTCGCTATGTCGAGAAGGTCAACGGTTCCGCCCGCAACATTGCCGGGGTTTTGTCCGAGGACAAACGAACCATGGGCCTGATGCCCCACCCCGAGCGGGCGATGGGGCCCAGCGACAATGGCCCTGCGTTCTTCAAAGGCCTGGTGGAAGCGCTGGCGGCGTAACAAGCGCACGAACATCCGGCCAAGGCGAGCCACACCCAACAGGCCTCACTCCGTGGACTGAGAAATTCACCTCCCGCCGTCATCCCGGACGGCCCGCAGGGACGCGCCGGGATCCATGGCCCACTCTCCCCACACGTCCAGCCCTGGGTCCCGGATAAGCGCGTCCCGCGCTTTCCGGGATGACGGGAGCTCAAGTGCTTGATGAAAAGCGGCTGGCAAGGCACGAAAGGGGCATGCCCGATTTCATCCGCAGCAGTCTCAAGTTCCTAGGGCAAGGCGCCGCATGGATGGCCAGGACGGTCACCTGGCCTCTACGATTTCTTTGGGAAGCGTTGATCGCCGTGTTGCGGGAACATCTTTCCCCGCGCGCGTTCGCTGATCGAGCGGCCGAGCGCTTCTTTTACATGTTGTTCCTTTTCGCATTTGTTGTTGTCGTTTGGAGTCTGGCTTGGCTAGCGGGGCGCCAAGGGGATGTGGCCGAGCTTAACCAGGACGCCATTCAGCTGTCCTATTGGCTGCCCAACTGCGATCCTGGCCTTGCCAAGACATGCCCCTCCCCGAACGACGTGGCTGAACTGATCCGCAACTTGTTCTTTGCGATTGCTGGTTTGGTCGGTGCGCTGTTCGGGCTGTTCCAGCTCCATAACTCGGCCAAACGCACACGGATCAGTGGAGACCAGGCCCGCATCGCGTTCGAGGCGGAGCGGAATGAACGCTTCGTCAAGGCGGCCCAGCTGCTGAAGGAAGACAGCCCCGCGGTGCAAATGGCGGCCATCAATGCGTTCCAGCGCCTGGCTCTGGAAGATCGCGCCAATTATCGCGAAACGGTGATCCGCGTCCTGGCCGGTTTCATCCGTGCAGAAACAGGACCGTTTTCGGAGCTGCAGCGCAACACGGCGGCGGCAGAGGCCGCCGCGGCTCTTGCAGACGACGAAGACAGCGCACAGCCGCAGGGCGACGAAAACCCATCCCCCGCATCCACGCCCGCAGATGAAACCCATCCGGAACAACCCGTTCAGCCCACCGAACCGGTGGCGGAGGCCCTCAAGGCCCTTTCCGTTCTCACCAGAGTGGGCCTTGGGCACGCTGATCAAATCAAGATGGGCAAGCTTGTCGATCTGCGTTCTTGCCAGCTGGATGGCATGGACCATCCCGGCGGGCATTGTGCCGGCTGGAACTTTCAGGGCGCCAAACTCCGGCAGGCCAATCTTGGGCTGGCCCAGCTGCAGAAGGCCAATCTTGAGGGGGCCCAGCTGCAGAAGGCCAAGCTTGAGGGGGCCCAGCTGCAGAAGGCCAAGCTTGGGGGGGCCCAGCTGCAGAAGG